>JAUSPT010000099.1 GCA_030652805.1 bacterium
AAAAAAATGATACTATATATCAATATCAATCAAGCTGGAAAGGAGGTGGCAGAGAGCTTGAATTGTCGTGGCGTTTCTACGTATAAAGTAAAAATGCAAAAAAAGTTGAAAAGATCAACTTTTTATAACTAAACTATAACGCTAGTTTAATCCCGAAGAAATTTGGGATTTTTTTAGTTTAGCTGTAGGAATTAAATGATTAACGAAGATATAAAATTTATGAAACTAGTTTTAGCACTGGCAAGGAAAGGAGAGGGGTATACATCTCCTAATCCAATGGTAGGAGCACTTATTGTTAAAAATGGACAAATTATTGGAAGAGGATATCATTCGCGTGCTGGAGCGAATCATGCAGAGGTTTGTGCTATTAGAGATGCTGGTAAAAAGGTAAGCCATGGAACATTGTATGTGAATTTGGAACCATGTGTTCATACCAATAAAAAAACACCTCCATGTGTGCCGGCTATTATTGAAAATGGATTGAACAGAGTAGTAATAGGGATGATAGATTCGAATCCGTTAGTAAAAGGCAGTGGTATGCGAGCATTAGAAAGCGCCAATATTCAGGTTGTATGCGGAGTTATGGAAAAAGAAGCAAAGGAACTCAACAAGGTTTATATCAAATATATAACAACTAAACTGCCATTTGTTACAGTTAAATATGCAATGAGTGTTGATGGTAAAATTGCCACAAGAACAGGTGATTCAAAATGGATAAGCAATGATAAATCCAGAAGGTTTGTGCACAGATTAAGAAGCATATCTGATGCAGTTCTTGTTGGAGTAGGTACTGTTATTAAAGATAATCCTCGTCTTACACCAAGACACGGTGGTATTACAGATAGAATGCCAATGAGAATAATATTGGACAGTAGCGCAAGGATTCCTATGGAATCAAGAATTTTGGATACTAGAGAGGCGGTTACTATCGTTGTAGTTACAAAAAGAGCTCCTAAATCCAATGTTGAAAAACTGAAACAAATGGGGATTGAAGTAATATGTTGCAAAAGCGATAAAAGCAATCTGGTTGATATTTATGACCTGCTTAGTAAATTAGGTAAAAAAGGTATTGCAAGCATCCTTGTTGAAGGCGGCTCAAGAGTTATATCCTCATTTATGGAAGAAAGAGCAGTAGACAGAATTTGTGCTTTTATTTGTCCCAAAATAATAGGTGGAAAGACGGCATTAGTTCCTTTTGTGAGCAGGGGAGTAAGTAGAATAAAAGATGCAGTTTCCCTGAAGGATATTAAAGTTAGAAGATTTAAAGATGATATAATGATAGAAGGATATCCGAACTGGTAATATATGTTTACAGGAATAATTCAGGGAATAGGTAGTATTCTTAGAATAAAAAAAAGTGCTCAGACGTGGGAATTTACCATTGCATCGAAAAGCATGGAAAGCTCAAATATAGGAGATAGTATTGCCGTTAATGGAGTTTGTTTAACTATTACAAAAATAGATGGGAAAGATTTCTCAGTGGATGTAATTAATGAAACTTTACAAAGGACGAATCTTGGTTTATTGCGTATGGGAGACGGAGTTAATATTGAGAGACCTCTGCGTGTTGGAGATCAATTAAGCGGGCATTTTGTTCTGGGACATATTGATAATACAGGAACTATTATATCCACAGTTCTTGGCTCTGGGGGAATTCTTGAAGTAGAAACAAAGGATGAGATTATGACCTATATTGTTGAGAAAGGTTCTATAGCTGTTGACGGGGTAAGCTTGACAGTTGCCGAAGTTTATAAAAAGAGTTTCAAAGTCGCGCTTATTCCGCATACTACCAGCATTACAACATTGCGTAATAAAAAAATAGGAGATATTGTCAATTTAGAGGTAGATATATTGGGGAAACATGTTGCCAAAATTTTAAAACATAAAGAATCAAAGCTGAGTTTAGGCTTTTTGGAAGAAAAGGGGATAATCTAAATATGAAGAAATATAAGTTCAACACAATCCAGCAAATAATAAAGGATATTAAAGAAGGGAAATTTGTTATTGTAGTGGATGATGAAAACAGGGAAAACGAAGGAGATCTGGTTATAGCAGCAGAGAAGATAACTTCAGATGGAATTAATTTTATGGCAAAGCATGGCAGGGGCCTAATCTGTGTTCCTATGACAGAAAAACGCCTGAAAGAGTTAAAAGTTGACGCTATGGTGCCTGATAGTTCCGACCGGCTGGATACGGCTTTTACCGTATCAGTTGATGCAAAAAAAGGTATAACAACAGGTATATCAGCTCATGACAGGGCATTAACTGTAAAAAGACTTATAGACTTCAAGGCAAAGCCGAATGACTTAACAAAGCCCGGACATATTTTTCCACTAAAAGCTAAAGCTGGAGGTGTGTTGGAAAGAGCCGGGCATACAGAGGCATCTTTGGACCTGGCAGAACTGGCTGGATTATATCCTGCGGGTGTGATTTGTGAAATAATGAATGAAGACGGAACCATGTCAAGGGTTCCTGAACTTATTAAGTTTGCAAAACAGTACAATTTGAAAATATGTACAATAGCAGACCTGATTAAATATAGAGGAAAATTCGGGAAATTAATCAAAAGGATTGTAGAGACGAAACTACCGACAAAATATGGACAATTTAGACTCATTGCCTATGAAGACATAATAGATCACTCTGTTCATGTTGCACTTGTGAAAGGAGATATTAAAAATAAGAAGGATGTGCTTGTAAGAGTACACTCGCAATGCTTAACAGGAGATATATTGGGTTCATTAAGATGTGATTGCGGCGACCAATTGTCTCAATCATTAACAGAAATTCAAAAACAAGGCGAAGGAGTGCTTCTTTATATGTCTCAGGAAGGCAGAGGAATTGGCCTTGCAAATAAATTACGTGCATACAGTCTTCAGGATGAAGGCTTGGATACAGTTGAAGCGAATGTAAAGCTTGGTTTTCGTCCAGATTTAAGGGATTATGGAATTGGAGCCCAGATACTAGTAGATCTAGGACTAAAAACTATACGTCTCTTAACAAATAATCCGAAGAAGATTATTGGATTGCAAGGCTATGGACTGAAGGTTACAGAGAGAATTCCTATCGAAGTTGAACCGACTAGTGAGAACAAAAAATATCTCAAGACAAAGAAAGAGAAATTAGGGCATATACTGAGGCATATATAGAGTAAAATAATAAATTTCAAATAACAAACAAAAAAATCAAAAAACAAACAGGGGGTAAAAATGAAAGTGTATGAAGGGAAACTAGTTGTTGAAGGAAAGAAGTTTGGTGTTGTTGTATCAAGGTTCAATGAGTTCATTACATCAAAGATGCTGGATGCGTGCATAGACACACTCAAGCGTCACGGCGCTAAGGATGAAGAGATAGCTGTTACCTGGGTGCCTGGATCATTTGAGATTCCGTATGCAGCAGATAAGATGGTAAAAACGAAGAAGTATGACAGTGTTATTTGTATTGGCGCATTGATTCGCGGTGGCACACCTCATTTTGACTATATAAGCTCACAGGTAACAAAGGGAATAGGCCAAGTCTCTCTCTCTACAGGAGTGCCTGTGATATATGGTGTAATTACCTGCGATACATTGGAGCAGGCAATTGAAAGAGCAGGAACAAAATCTGGAAACAAGGGCAGGGACGCCGCTCTCTCAGCAATTGAAATGGTAAATCTGTTTGATGAGATAGGAAAGTAAATGGGAAGTCGGAGAAAAGGAAGAGAACTTGTTCTGACACTGTTGTATAGAACAGAGTTTTCTAGTGATAAAAACATAAAGCGAGCTATAGAAAATATTATCAAACTTGATACTGAACAGTATGGATCAGATACAAGAGATTTTGCAGAAGATTTATTTAGAGGAGTACTTGCAAATAGAGAGATAATCGATAAACTTCTTGAGAAATATCTGGAGCACTGGGAGATAAACAGAGTAGCAGTTATAGATAAAAGCATAATGAAAATGGCTATACATGAGATACTCTTTAGAAATGATATTCCTGATGTCGTATCCATTAATGAAGCAGTGGAGTTGGCCAAGAAGTATAGTACAGAGAAGAGCGGAGGATTTGTTAATGGAATTCTTGACAGGATAAGAAAAGATAAAAGGGGAATATTGAAATCTATAAATGAATAGAAACAAAATTGAGGAAATAGCTCTCTGGCTCAGCACAGGATTTCTGGCATTTCTGGTTCTATTTAGACCATTAGTCTCAGGAATAAGCTATCCATGGTCAAATACTGTATGTCAGCTTACTATTTTGCTAATTTTAGCAGTTTGGATTACTAAGTGTATCTGGCTGGGTAGATTTAGCCTGGTAAAAACATCCCTATATATTCCAATATTAAGTTTTGCGTTTTTTGTCATTTTATCCTGTATATACTCAGTTAATCTTAATGCCAGTTTAAAACAAGCCTATATTATTGTTCCAAATATCTTATTGTGTTTTTTAGCCATAAATATTATTAGGGAAAAGAAACAAGTTTTTATAATCACGGCATGTCTGGTACTAGCAGCAACCGTTGTTTCTCTTTATGGTATTTATCAGTATTTCTGGGGGTTAAATGAGACAAGAAACTGGGTTCTTCAGCAAGACACACAATTCCCTATAGAACTTCTTTCCAGACTGGGTATAAATGAAATCTTTTCAACCTTTGTCTACCCGAACGCGTTAGCAGGATATCTTTTGTTAATACTGCCTCTTTGTATTTCCTTATTTTTTATTTCTAAATCTTTTTATAGGTTGTTACTTAGTGTGGCAGCAGCGAGTGTTGCTTTATGTCTTTATCTTACATATTCCAAGGGAGGATGGGGGATTTTTTTAATATTGGGCTTAGTGTCAATTCTGATTTTGATGTATAAGAAATTCAGGCATAAGAAGGGATTTTACATAGTTTCAATATCAGCAATAGTTGGGCTGATCATATTCTCTGCGATATTCCTGAAAATTGTTGATAGAACTTATATGATCCATGACACGTTAGGTTCTTTTAAGGTAAGGTTAAATTACTGGAAGGCGTGTCCGGGTATGGTTAGAGATTTTCCATTTGGCAGTGGCATAGCTACATTTGGAAACATTTATCCAAAGTACAAGGTCCCACAGGCAAGAGAGGTGCAGCTTGCACACAATAGTTTTCTGCAACTCTGGACTGAGATAGGAACCCTAGGTGTGTTGAGTTTTTTATTGGTATGGATTATGTTTTTCAGGGATTGGCAAAAGACATTTCGCATTGCGTATGTAAAGATACTAAGTGTGGGCATATATATGGGATGTATTGCTTTTTTGATCCATAGTCTTGTTGATTTTGATTTCTATGTACCAGGAATATCAATGAATGTATGGCTGTTTATAGGAATGATAGAGGCACAAAAGCACAGAGGCACAAAGATAATAAAAATTAATTCATTCTTTGCAAAAGTAGTGTCTTCTATGTTTTTGGTTTTAGTTGTATGGGTAATGTCTGTTATTTTAGTCAGACCGTCAATTGCAGAGATACATAAGGACAAAGCGATTGATTATTTACGCAGTAATAATCTTGGACCTGCTGAAGAAGAACTTGAGACAGCAATCCGGTTTGATAAGACCAATGGTCAATACTACTCCTTGCTGGGAGAGATATTAAGACAAAAAGCCAGGTTTGAGGAAGCAATAGCTCTTTATAGAAAAGCAATAGCGCACAATAAATATATGCCGCATTATCACTTTGCTTTGGGAAAACTTCTTATTGTGAGAGGCAAAGGGAATAGTGTAATGATAGAAGAAGGTATTAAAGAATTCGAAACAACCGTAGAATTATATCCTACAAAGCCTTTCTATCTAAAAAATCTTGCATATATATATAGGCTTATGGGCAGGAATGAGGAAGCGGGTAATTTGCTGCTAAAGGCAGAGCAGATGGGAAAGATGCGTGAGTAAGATGTACAAAGAGCGTATTAAAAAGCTAAGAAAGGAGTTGGGTAAGTCAGGACTCAAATTTTTTATTGTTACAAACATACGGAATTGTCTTTATTTAACAGGCTTTACCGGCTCTGAAGGTGTGGTACTCATTACTCCAACATTGGTTTGTCTTATTGTTGATTTCCGGTATATAGAACAGGCGCAGGAGGAGGCAAAGAATACAAAAGTCATTAAAAGAGAAGGGGCTTTGCACTTGTTGTTACGAGATGTATTGAAGAAATATAAAAATGAAGAAATTGCTTTTGAGTCAGATTCCATAACCTTTAAAAAGCATAAAGAGATAAAAAAATCATTACCACAGAATCGTCTTGTGCCAACATTGAATGTAGTGGAAGGGTTGAGGGCTATTAAATATGGAGGAGAGATCGCTTTAATAGAAAAGGCAGTAAGAATCAGTGATGAAGTGTTTAAACATATCTGTGATTTTATTAAACATGGTAGAAGTGAGATCAATGTTGCAGCAGAGATAGAACATGTGGCAAAAAGAAAATGGTCCTCTTGTGTGGGGTTTGATACAATAGTACTTTCAGGAGAGAGAACATCACTTCCTCATGGGGCGCCGTCGCAGGATTTATTAAAAAACGGCATTGTTCTTTTGGACTTTGGGTGTGTGTTTTCAGGTTATAACTCAGATATCACAAGAACTATATTTCTCGGGAAAGCAACAGCGAAGCAAAAAGAAATCTACAATATTGTTTTGGAAGCACAGAAAATTGCTATTAAGAGCGTAAGCCCTGGAGTAAAAGTATCCTGTATAGATAAAGTAGCGCGTGATTATATAGCTGATAAAGGATATAGCGAATACTTTGGACATAGCACTGGTCATGGTGTTGGATTGGATGTACACGAGCTTCCTGCTATATCAAGTAAAAGCGATGAAGTATTACAGTCAGGCATGATTTTTACAATTGAGCCTGGCATATACATTCCGGGATGGGGCGGCATCAGGATAGAAGATATGGTGGAGGTAACAGACAATGGATGTAAAATTATAACAAAGTCATCAAAAGAAATTATAGAGATTTTGTAAACGCTTTTGTCATTGCAATCTTGTAGGGGCACAGCGTGCTGCGCCCTTTTTTCTTTATGGTTTGGGGATGGTGGGGTATAATGGGAAAAATATGAAAGATTGGTAAAAAATGACTAACGATTCGACATTTATTACAAACACTAAAACCAAAAAGCTGAAGAGTCGGCTTATTGAATTGATTCAAAAAAGCGATGAACTGAAGTTTCTGGTCGGTTTTTTCTATTTTTCAGGAATCAAAGAACTGTATAAAGGACTAAAAGAAAATCCGGATGTTAATATCAAAGTTTTAGTTGGCTTGAATGTTGACAAAACCAATTTAGGATTGGTTGAATTTGAAGATAATGACAGCGAGATATCCGACGAAGAAAAAAGCTATAGATTCATTCAGTCAGTAAAGAAATCTTTAAATTCAGAAGATTTTGATACAGAAGAATTTTATCGGCAGGTCAGATATTTTATTTCGCTTATCAAAGAAGATAGATTAATAATCAGGAAAACATATAATCCAAATCACGCTAAAATTTACCTGTTTAAATTAGAAGAGGGTCAGGTTGGCAAAAGAAATCTATTCATCACCGGAAGCAGTAATTTAACAAAAGCCGGCGTTTCCGCACAACAGGAATTCAATGTTGAAATAAGCGATTACGGATTTAAAGAGGCTGATGATTATTTTGACGTTTTGTGGAATGATGCAGTAAAAATAACAGATGATGATGTCACTAAAAGAAAATTAATAGAAGTTATTGAAAAAGAATCCATTATTAAAGATATCACTCCATTTGAAGCCTTTGTTTTGGTCTTAAAAACCTATCTTGATTCATTTGAGAAAAAAGAAATAAGCGAGTCTCTTATAAAAACTATGGAAGACAACGGTTATATTCCATACGAATACCAGCTGGACGCAATTGGGCAGGCGCTTGCTATTATTGAGAAAGATAACGGAGTAATTATTGCGGATGTTGTTGGCTTGGGAAAATCCGTAATTGCTTCTGCTGTTGCAAAAGAATTAAAAAAGCGCGGTATTATTATCTGTCCTCCGGGCATTATTGGAGATAAGAACAAAAATTCAGGATGGAAAAAGTATGCTGAGGAGTTTGGACTGCGTGATTGGGAAGTGCGTTCGTCAGGAGATATGGAAAATACTGCAGCATTTATCAAAAAGACAAAAGATATTGAAGTTGTAATTATTGATGAAGCCCACCGTTTTAGAAATCAGGATACAAAGGATTATGAATATCTAAAAAACATCTGCCGCAATAAAATCGTAATCCTGCTTACTGCTACTCCGTTCAACAATAAACCCGGTGATATTTTATCTTTATTGAATCTGTTTATTACACCCAAAAAGTCGTCAATTACGCTGGAAAACAATCTTGTAGATAGATTTAAGGCGTTCAAAGGAGTTTTTGACCGTCTCGGCTTTATAAAAAAATATTGGAATTCCGCAAATGAATATAAAAGAAGAAAGGCAGAGGCTTACTATGAAGCACTCTTTGAAGAAAAGCCTATTGATTTAAGAAAGGTAAAACAACGCTCACATTATCTGGCCGGACAAATTCGGGATGTAATAGAGCCTGTTACTATTCGGCGAAATCGCCTTGATCTGCAAAATAATCCTCTTTACAAAAATGAGGTCAAAGATTTGTCCAAAACAAAAGACCCTGAGGAGTGGTTCTTTGAATTATCAAAAAGTCAGTCAGAATTTTACGACAAAGTTATCAGCGATTATTTTGGAGACCCTGATGATGGAGGACAGTTCAATGGTGCCATTTATCGGCCTTTTGAATATGAAGTGGAGCAAAAAAGAATTACCAGTGAAAAATTAAATGAACAAGAGAATTTCCAATTTATCCAACAGCGTAATTTGTACGATTTTATGCGCCGCTTGGTTGTAAAACGATTTGAAAGCTCTTTCGGTTCTTTTAAGAGAAGTATAGAGAACTTTAAAAGAATCACAGAGATCGTATTGGACTTCATTAATAAAACCAATAAATATATTCTTGATCGCTCTCTTTTAGAAAAAATATATACCTTGAATCTAGAACAGATTGAAGAATATTTAAAAGACTATTCTGAAAAAATAAGGAGCGGAGATTATCCAAAGAATCATAAAGTATACAAGGTGGATAAGTTTAAATATAAAGATAATTTCATTGCGCATATTAAAGCGGACCTGATTCTTTTTGACAATATTCTGAAAGAGCTGTCAGCATTGGATTTGGTAAAGGATGATCCTAAAACAGACTGCAT
The DNA here is from genome assembly GCA_030652805.1 of bacterium. NCBI lineage: Bacteria > bacterium. The sequence continues at coordinate 9,218 of JAUSPT010000099.1, forward strand.
GTTAAAGCATGTTAAAAATATCTTAAAACGGAAACCGAAGGAGGACGAACCTAGAAGAAAAATAATTATTTTTTCCGAATATGTTGATACAGTTAAGTATCTTGAGCCAACACTAAAAAAGCATTTTGGCGAAAGAATGCTTTTTGTAACAGGAGATTTATCCTCTAATAAAATTTCTCAGATAAACAAAAATTTTGACGCTTCATTTGATGGACAGGAAGACAAATACGATATCCTGCTCTCTTCTGACAGAATATCGGAAGGGTTCAATTTGAACCGAGCCGGCATGGTAATTAATTATGATATTCCATGGAATCCTGTGCGGGTGATTCAGCGTGTCGGACGCATTAACCGCATCAGCAAAAAGGTGTTCAATAATCTTTACATTGTCAATTTCTTTCCAACTGAGAAAGGCGCAGAACTGGTCAAATCACGTGAGATCGCAGCCAACAAAATGTTTTTGATCCATTCCACTTTAGGGGAAGACTCCAAGATATTTGATATTGACGAAGAACCCTCGCCATCAAGGCTGTTCCAAAAGATCCAGCAAAATCCGGATAAATTGGAAGAGGAAAGCTTTTACACAAAAGCCCAGAAAAAATTCATGGAGATTAAAAAAGAAAACCCCAAGTTAATTGAGGAATTAAAAGATTATCCGACAAGAATAAAAACCGCTAAAAAATTCAAGGAGAACGAGCTTCTGGTTTTCTTCAAAAAAGGCCGCTTATATATTCGCGCCATAAAGCAGAATGAAGATAAAAGCAATCAGGTATATCAAGTTTCTTTTGAAGAAGCGTTTGACAAAATTCTATGCGAGAAAAACGAGCCAAAACTCTCTCTTAGCGGTTCTTTCTGGGAATCCTATGTAAAAATCAAAAAATTCAAGGAATACAGGCATATTCCCGCAAGTGATCAAAGCATAGAACAAAAAGCATTGATTAACTTAGGAAGTTTTATTTCAAAGCCATGGGAATCATTTCTGCCTCATCTGGATTTTTTAAGAACATTGCGTGAGGACATAATAGATTACGGCACGCTTGCCGATTACACTCTACGCCGCATTTCTAATTTAGGAAGTTCAAGCGAAACTAAGCAAAAGGAAATTCTTCTAAATATCGTTGCTTTAAAACATGAGCTTGGAGAGGATTATCTGCAAAAAGAAAAAGAAAGGCAAAAAGATCTAACAAAAGAAATAATTATTGCCATTGAAAATCAAAAGCTATGAGCAGGGATATTTTAGACAGCATAATTAATGATTTTGACTCTGAAAAATTCGCCAGATTTTTTCGTGAAAAGAACAGATCCGCTTTTGCGCCAAGAAAAGAAGAACTGCTTCATTATGATGATGAAGATTTTAAAAACGGCTTGAAGCTTGGCGAGATTGCGTTTACGGATGCAAAATTGTTTGTATGCACTTTTCAGGTATCCAATCCGCTCTCTGAAAGAAGCGGCAAAAAGGCGCAGTATGAGAAAGCCAAGAAGATTCTAAAAATCCATCGGGAATATAGCGCAGGCATTTTTATTTTCTATGATGCAAACGGCAATTTCCGTTTTTCTTTGATTTACGATATCCCTCATGGAAATAAAAGAGATTGGAGCAATTTCCGCAGATTTACTTATTTTGTCAGCAAGGAATTTACAAACAAAACATTTCTCAAGCAGATTGGCGAAAGCGACTTCTCGTCATTGGAAAAAATCAAGGAAGCGTTTAGTGTTGAGAAGGTTACCAAAGAGTTTTATGAAGATATTGCCAACTGGTATTTTTGGGCGGTTAAGCATAGTACTTTTCCGAAAGACGCTGAGGTGGAGAACGGCAGAAACATAGCAGTCATTCGCCTTATTACCAGAATTATTTTTATCTGGTTTATGCGAGAAAAAGAAAATTTGGTCCCAAATGATTTATTTAAAGAGAATAAGATCAAAACAATTCTTAAAGATATATCATCAGACGTTTCAACTTACTATAAAGCAGTTTTGCAGAACCTATTCTTTGCCACATTAAGTACCAAAAAAAATGAAAGAGATTTTCGCAATGAAAAAAGATTCCAAGGGAAAAATAAAGATTTTGGAAATCAGTATGTGTATCGTTATCACGGTCTTTTTAGTTCACCGGACGAAATTAAAACTTACTTTGGAAAAATTCCCTTTTTAAATGGTGGTCTTTTTGAATGTTTAGATGATGGAATAAATAATTATTATGTTGACGGTTTTACTGAGAGAAAAGAATATCAACCAATAATTCCGAATTTCCTTTTTTTTGGCGGGGAGCAAAAAGCAGATCTCAATACCGCTTACGGCACAAAAAACAAAACCTACAAAGTTAGAGGGCTTTTAAACATTCTTTCATCGTTTAATTTTACTATTGATGAGAACTCCCCGGATGATCAGGACATAGCTCTTGACCCCGAGCTTTTGGGTAGAGTCTTTGAAAATCTTTTGGCAAGTTTTAATCCGGAAACATCCACCACTGCTCGTAAAGCTACCGGCAGTTATTACACCCCGAGAGAAATCGTTGATTATATGGTATCAGAGTCGCTTAAGGCGTATTTTAAAACGCATCTTTCGGCTATTTCCGATTTAGATAAAAAAATAGAGCAGCTTTTTTCAACAGGAAGCGAAGAAAATCCTTTTGACAAATCGGAGTCAAAAAAGATCGTAGAACTGATTGAAAGTGTCAGAATTGTTGATCCTGCGGTTGGTTCCGGCGCGTTTCCAATGGGCGCGCTTAATAAATTGGTATTTATCTTAAATAAAGTTGATCCGGGTAATGAGCTTTGGAAACATGCCCAGCTTTCGGCGGCGGATACAATACCCGATCCGCGCATCAAACAAGATACCAAAAACCGTATTGAAGAATTTTTCAAAGGTAAAAACGCGGATTACGGACGAAAACTGTACTTGATCCAAAAATGTATTTATGGAGTGGATATTCAACAGATTGCGGTAGAGATCGCCAAACTGCGTTTTTTTATTTCGCTTTTGGTAGATGAAAAAATTGACAGAAATCATCCTGATGGGAATTGGGGCATTGAACCATTGCCGAATCTTGATTTTAAAATTATGCAGGGCAATAGCCTGCTTGAAGAGTATGAGGGCGTAAAACTTTTTGATGAAAAATTTATTACTAGTATTGATTTTGATAAACAAAAACTCATTGGATCAATAAAACAGAAACAGTCAGAATTGCAAAAAGAATATTTAGATCTTCACGCAAAAAATAAACTTACAAAAATTAAGCAGGCAGAATTAAATGAAGAGTTAAAAAAACTTGATAAACAATTGAAAGGTTTAAACAAACAGGACAATAAAACTGAAGAAGCCACGGGGCTCTTTGACGTCCAAAATGAGGCAAAACAAAAAAGAGAGATGTTGAAGCGACTTCACAAAGAATTTTTTGAAACTAATGAGAAAGAAACAAAGGAGAAAATTAAAAAACAGATTGAGAAAATTGGGTGGGATCTGATTGAAGCCACGCTTAAAGAGCAGGACAAAACATCTGAACTTAAAAAAATAGAGCAATTCAAAAAATCAAACACAAAACCATTCTTTCTCTGGAAACTTCATTTTGCAGATGTTTTTGAAAATGGTGGTTTTGATATTGTAATTGCCAATCCGCCGTATATTGGTGAAAAAGGTCATAAAGAAATTTTCGACCCAGTTCATAGCGGAAATCTTAAGAAATATTATCAAGGCCAGATGGATCTATTTTATTTCTTTTTTCACCTTGCCCTAAATCTTGGGAAACAGGATTCTAGTGTTGCTTTTATAACCACAAATTATTATCCGACCGCTACCGGTGCACGGAATCTGCGGATAGACCTTAGTAATCGTGCGACGATTAAACAACTCATTAATTTTGGCGAGTTAAAGATTTTTGAATCCGCCCTTGGTCAGCACAATATGATCACGATTTTTCAAAAAGAAAACAATAAAAACGCTATAGCTAAAACTCGTATTACAAAAAGGAAGGGGGATTCTAGCTCGGAGATACTACAGGCAATTGTCGAAGGAACAGATACACAAACAGATTATTTCCAAGTAGCTCAAGGCGATTTATATGATGGAGAAGAATACTACATTAGATTGGCTGGTAATTCTATGGAGAGTAATGATCCGACTCAGTCTACTATTAACAAAATTAAGCAGCAAGGCGTATTATTGTCGATGTTGTGCAATGTAAACGTGGGGCTATATACAGGGGCTGATAAGGTAAGCAATAGTTACATTCAAAAGTATTCGTTAAAGATGGATAAGAATGAAGGTATTTTTATTATAACCAGGGAAGAGATGAAGATGTTGAACCTGAATAGTCTTGAACGATCTAAAATTAGTTCTTTTTACAAAAACTCTGATATTTTCAGGTGGCATACCAAACAAAACCCCGATTTATTTTTAATCAATATATCTTATCCTGAGAACAAAGACATAGACCTCAAAAAAATTCCCAATATATTTAGACACGTTTCAAAATACGAGAAAATTTTACGGCACAGAAAGTCTAACGACAATGGACTACGTGCGGTAATCGCGGCTGGTTATTGGTGGTCGTTTACAATCAGGCAAATTGATTTCAATAAGCCTAAAATAGTTGTTCCTCAAAGAAGTCCACGAAACACCTTTGGTTATAATGAAGTCCCTTGGTATGCAAGTGCTGATGTTTATTTTATTACCGAAAAAGATAAATCAGTTTCATTAAAATACATTTTAGCTCTTCTTAATTCAAAACTCTATTATCTTTGGCTTTATAATCGGGGCAAAAGGAAAGGGGAAACACTAGAACTTTATCAGCAGCCACTTTCTGAAATTCCAATTAAAAAAATATCTCTTGATGATCAAAAATCATTTATTGAAATCGTTGATAAAATTTTGTTAATTACCAAAGCTATCAATTATTTAGAAAATCCCGAAAAAAAAGAAGAAGTCAAAGAATACGAACGTCAGATTGATCAAATGGTTTATAAGTTGTATGGATTGACGGAAGAGGAAGTTGCTTTAGTTGAGGCAGTATGAAAAATAGAAAGAGATAAAAATAAAGTTCATATATCAATTGTTAGAATAAATAATAAGGAGAAATCATGGCAGATATTATTAAAACATTACTGATGCTAAAAGGGAAAGTTTTAGATGCAGTAAATTTTGAACTGTTGCGAAGAGCCTACGAATTACAAAACCAAAATATTGAACAATTAAAAAACAACAATGAAGCACTCAAGGAAAGCAACACCCTCTTACGAGATAAAGCCAATCGATTAGAGAGCGAAAACAATGAATTTAAACAAAACATCAAAAACTTAGAAAAAAAGATAAATTCAATCAATAATAACAAGATGTCTCAAGAACTATCGGAAGTTGCTGAAGCAATATTACTCGAATGCAAGGGAAAAGATAAAAAAGAATTTGGAGCGGAAGATATGATAGAAATTTTATCATATAGAAAACTAGAAATTGAAGGAGCTATTAATGAGTTATCAAAACTTAAGCTAATTTCCGTATATGAGACACCTTTAATGGGAGGAATTCGTTACGATTTAACTCCTAAAGGAACAGAATTCGTGCTTAAAATTCATAAGGGATAATAATGCCTAAAAAAATGGGGTAATCTGCTTTTATGTCAGATGAAACATACAATCATCAGCTTTCTTGTTTAGGCGAGGTCTATACATTCTTTACGACTTCAGCGGTTGCAAAAAATCCTAGGGATTTCTCAAATCTTGAGGAACACTTGAGTGAGAGAAATATGGATTCAAATATTCTTAATGCATCTGAAGCTTTTGTTGCTGCTACGGAGATTGAAAAAAAATTCATTGGTCCTGCGATTCTTCTTTATGTTTCATCTGTAAATGCTTTTGCGCCTGGACCAGACGTTGAGTTGCGGGAGCAAATACGCGGTGCTAAGAAGATATTCAAAGAGCTTAACATCATAAACAATCCAGATGTAAAGGCAACCTATGACGCTGCTTACGATAAAGCCAATTTTGTTCGACTGACGAAATTTTTGGAATCAGAATTTAGCGAGGCATTAAAGCAATCATCATTGGGTTATAAAAACGACATTATAGACAAGATTGCAAAAGACATAGTTGTTGCTTCTCATAAGACAAGGCATGAGGGGAAGATTGATCCACACAAGAAGTGTATTTTTATAGGTGCAGGTAGTTCTTTGTATGTTCTAGATGAAAAGGATGAGAAGAAACTCGCGGCTGGGAAACGCTTATATTTTGGTGCTCCCATTAATACAATTCATCAAACAAATTTTGGTAGTAAGCCACTCTTACGTCCTGCTAAGTTTGGTAGCGCATACTGTATTATGAAACACTTTAAAGATTGGGTAGAGAAAATTGAAAAGAAACCTTAACCATCTGAATTCCCCAATCAAATCAAAGAATGACACAACAAAGCAAAAGGGCACGGCACGCCGTGCCCATACGGAACAAAATGGGAAGACGACGAATATTATAAAAACGAGATTGCTTCATCCCGAAGGATTTCGCTCTTCGCAATGACAGAGGGGAAATTATTTGCCACAGATTATATCATTTATGATACAATAAGGTTTCAAAAGGAGACGGGGTAAATGGATAGAATGCCACGACTTGATAAAAAAGCATTGTCAGTTGGGACTCTTGATGACATAGAAGATGAAAAGGCTTTTTGGCTTTCTCAAAGCGGGCGGAAACGATTAGCTGCTATAGAGTTGAATCGGAGGATGGTATATGGAAAAGATAGAGTTACATCCAGACTTCAAAGATTTTTTGAAACTTCTGAACTCTCGATGCGTTGACTATTTACTAGTTGGCGGGTATGCCGTTGGTTATTATGGCTATCCTAGAGCAACAGGTGATATGGATGTCTGGATAGCTGTTACTCCAGACAGCGCTCGTAAAGTACGTAAAATATTTTGTGATTTTGGTATGTCTGCCAGTGACATCTCGGAAAGTTTCTTTTTGGAAAAAGACAAGGTAATTCGAATGGGATATCCACCTGTGCGAATAGAGGTTATTACTGGAGCTTCTGGAGTAGATTTTGCGGAATGTTATTCTCGACGGGAAATAGTTGATATTGACGGAATATCTGTCAGCTTTATATCAATTGACGATCTCAAAAAGAACAAAAAAGCAAGCGGAAGGCATAAAGATTTAGAGGATTTGGAACATTTGCCATAATCAATCGCTCTAAACGTCATTGTCTGAAGCGAACAGTCTAAAAAATAAAAGAGTTGTTATGAAATCAATAAATAATATTAAAAACGGCAATGTGATAAAGCTAAATGGGGCGGCATCAGGATAGAAGATATGGTGCAGGTAACAGAAGATGGATGTAGAATTATTACGAAGTCATCCAAAGAAATAATAGAGATTTTGTAAACGCCAAGTAAAATGGCAATTTATTTGGCGAATGTATTGACATTTATGTTGTCATATGATATGTTTTAATTGGGAGGGAAAATATTATGATAACTGTTAAGGAAAATACTACGTTTGTGGGGGTTTCGGAGCTCAGGTCAGGGATTGAGAAAATACTTGAAAAAGCGCGTAAAGGACTTGTGATTATCGAAAAAAGACATAAACCAGCTGCTGTTATTATGTCAAATGAAGAATATGAACATATTCAGCATGTATTAGACACTGCTGAAGATCTTGTTCTTGGCTTCATTGCTGATAAACGCTACAAGAGCGGCACGGCTGGGGATTATATTGATATTGAAACCCTTCTGAAATAATTTAGTGATTGCGATGTGGAAGATAAAGATTCATTATCTTGTTCTCAAAGAAGATTTTAAGAAAATAGATAGGCATGACCATTCCGTTATCCTCAAAACAATCTACAAAAAATTAAGTATTGAGCCGGGAAAATATGGAGCTCCTCTTCGCGGTAACTTGAAAGGATATTGGAAATTAAAAATATCACATTACCGAGTTGTGTATCGTATAGAAAAGAAATTAATTCAAGTTCTGGTTTTAAAAGTCGGCATGCGTAGAGACGAAGAAGTTTATAAAGAAATGTTTCGTCGAATAAAAAAATAAAGGAGTTACAATGATATCAATAAATAATATTAAAAACGGCAATGTGATAAAACTGAATGGGGAGTTGTTTACTGTCATTTATTTTCAGCATGTTAAGCCGGGTAAGGGCGGAGCGTTTGTCAGAACAAAATTTAGAAATTTCAAGACAGGCGCAGTGACCGATAAGACCTTCAGGGCCGGAGAGAGTGTAGAGGATGTCCGTATCGAGGAAAAGAAGCTGCAGTATATTTATAATTCAGGAGACGATTACTATTTTATGGATCTTAAGACATACGAACAAATGCCGATAAGCAGGATAATCATAGGCGAGAGTGCGGAATTTCTCAAAGAGGAATGCGAGTTAACAGGCATCTACTGTGAAGACAAGCTTGTTAATGTGGAAATGCCAAACTTTGTAAACTTAAAAGTTACCAACACATCGCCCAGCAAAAAGGGAGACACAGCTTCAGGTGGATCTAAGCCTGCAACTCTTGAGACAGGGGCTGTTATACAAGTTCCTGTTTTTATAAACCAGGGTGATATACTAAAAATTGACACAAGAAGTCGAAACTATATTGAGAGGGTTTAGCCCTTTTATTTTGACAAATATTGGTTGAAACAATATAATCCAGAGGTAAGGAGGCGAATAATGAATATTAAAGAGTTAAAGGAAATTATTGCAATATTTCAAGAAGCGGATATAGAAGAACTTGAAGTAGAGAGAGAGGATGCAAAGATCAGGCTTAAGCGGCACTCAGAGCCTGAAGTAAGGCATATAGTAGCACAACCACATACATCAGTTGTAGAGTCAATAAAGCCCGATATAGGCAAAGTTGAAGAGAAAAATGAAGGGCTTGTTGAGATTAAAACTCCAATGGTAGGTACATTTTATAAAGCGCCTGCTCCAGATGCAGACCCATTTGTTGATATTGATGCAAAGATAAGTGAGGATACAGTTGTATGTATAATTGAAGCAATGAAGTTGATGAATGAAATAAAGGCTGATGTTAACGGACGGATAGTAAAGATACTTGTTAATAATGGCCAGCCTGTAGAATTTGGGCAGACTTTGTTTCTAGTAAAACCAGAATAGGGATTTTAAGTATATGTTTTCTAAAATACTCATTGCAAATAGAGGCGAAATAGCTGTCAGGATTATAAGGGCGTGTAAGGAGCTTGGTATAAAGACTGTTGCTGTTTATTCTGATGTAGACAGGGATTCTCTGCATGTACAGTATGCAGACGAGGCAATATGCATAGGCCCTGCATCTTCAAAGGATAGTTATTTAAATATCCCGAGTATAATTAGTGCTGCTGAAATAGCAGATGTTGAGGCAATACATCCTGGATATGGATTTCTTGCAGAGAACGCGCATTTTGCTGAGATATGCAAATCATGTCAGATAAAGTTTATAGGCCCGTCGCCGGAAATAATACGCTTGATGGGCAATAAGTCAGAAGCGTTAAAGACTATGAAAAAGGCAGGATTACCAATTATGCCCGGGAGCGATGGGATTATAAAAGACAAAGAAGAAGCAGTGGAAGTGGCAAAGAAAATAGGATATCCTGTAATGATAAAAGCTTCTGCTGGAGGTGGCGGCAAGGGTATGAGAATAGCCCATAATGATGGTAAGCTGGTGAGCCTGCTTATGACTGCACAGGCAGAAGCAAATGCAGCATTTGGAAATTCAGATATATATATTGAAAAGTATCTGGAAGAGCCAAAACATGTAGAATTTCAGATATTAGGCGATAACTTTGGAAATATTATACATCTTGGAGAAAGAGACTGTACAGTCCAGCGCAGACATCAGAAGTTAATAGAAGAGTCTCCAGCTCCAGCAGCGACAGATGATTTAAGAGTAAAGATGGGGAACATGGCTGTAAAAGGGGCAACGCAGGTAAATTACACAAATGCAGGGACTATGGAGTTTTTGCTTGATAAAAATGAAAGATTCTATTTTATGGAAATGAATACAAGACTGCAGGTAGAGCATCCAGTAACAGAGCTTGTAACTGGTGTTGATATTGTAAAGGAACAGATAAAGATAGCTGCTGGGAAAAAATTGCAATATACGCAGGACAGCATAAGACAACGCGGATGTGCGATAGAATGCAGAATAAATGCTGAAGATGTTAAAAATGGATTTTTACCATCACCAGGTGTGATTACAGGTTATCATTCCCCGGGTGGTCCAGGAATAAGAGTGGATAGTTACGTGTATAATAGCTACTCTGTACAACCATTTTACGATTCACTAATAAGTAAATTAATTGTGCTGGCAGAGGATAGAAGTCAGGCCATTGAAAGAATGCAGAGGGCATTGGATGAATATGTAATAAATGGCATAAAAACAACCATTGATTTTCATAAACTGGTTTTTAGCGATTCTGCTTTCCAAAAAGGAGTCATATCCACTGATTTTGTGGAAAATTTATTAAAAAAAGAACAAAAATGAAAGGAGATGTTATGGAAGAAGAACGGGAAGTAAAGAATAATTTGGGAACAGTCAGGATAAACAATGAAGTAGTAGCAGTCATTGCAGGTATGGCGGCTACAGAGATTCCTGGCGTTACCTGTATGAGCGAGGGCATTGTTGGAGGCATTACGGAGATATTTGGTAAAAAAGGCGCGGACAAAGGTGTGAAAGTAGAGATTGGAGAAAAAGAGGTTAACATTACACTGGCTATTGTTGTTAAGTACGGAGTGCAGATTCCTGAAGTGGCTCTGCAGATTCAGCAAAATGTGAAGAAGCAGGTTGAGAAAATGAGCGGACTTTTGGTATCAAAGGTCAATATTAATGTGGGAGGTATTCATTTCCCTAAAGAGAAAAAAGAACCTGTCAAACAGGACAAAGTAAAGGAGAAGAAATGAGTGATCAAGGAATAGGCACTAGATTAATTGCGGCATTTTCAATTCTTGTGCTTTTAATTGTTGGTTTACTTCTTGTTATGTTTTATATTTCACCGCAGTTTTTTATTGAAGATGGTTATAAAGCACTTGGAGAATTTTATGCAGACAAAGACATAAAGATGGCCATTGGTTGTACAGGGGCATTATTTGTGCTTTTAAGTATAATTCAGATTTGTGTCTCGTGTTTCAGGCTGAGGAAAGAGCAGGCGTTTTCGTTTGAGAATTCTAACGGAAAAGTAAAAGTTGCATTTAGCGCCATAGAAGGGTTCGTAAGAAGACGAGGATTGGAGATTAAGGAAATAAAAGATCTTATTCCAAAGGTTTATATAACTAAAAACGGTTTGCAGATAAAGAGTAAGGTAATATTAAAATCAGATGTAGATATTCCATCCTCTACCAGTAAGCTGCAAGAGTCTATAAAAAACTATGTGGGTGATGTACTTGGTATTAAGGATCTTACTTCCGTAGAAATATATGTAACTAAAATAGCTAAGTCTGAGATCAAGAGAGCTGAAGAGGACATTAAGTGATAAAAGATTCAAGATTCCCGAAATGTTCTTTTTGCGGTAAGGCACAAATGGAGGTGAGCAAGCTTGTTGCAGGAACAAATGCTTATATTTGTGATGAGTGCATTCTTCTGTGCAATAATATACTGAAACAGGGACAGAAACATCGTAGTGATGATGAGGAAAGAGAAATTTCTATACCAAAGCCGGTAAATATAAAAAAGGCGTTGGATCAATATATTGTTGGTCAGGAAAAAGCAAAAAAAATTCTGGCTGTAGCGGTTCATAATCACTATAAAAGGATAAAAGCCAGTGCTAAATCAGATGATGTTGAACTGGAGAAGAGCAATGTTCTTCTTATTGGGCCTACCGGATGTGGAAAGACTCTACTTGCCAGGACTTTGGCAAGAATTATCAATGTTCCGTTTGCCATTGCAGATGCAACAACTCTTACTGAAGCAGGGTATGTTGGAGAAGATGTTGAGAACATAATTCTGAAGCTCCTCCATGCAGCAGACTTTAATGTAAAAAAAGCTGAAAGAGGTATTATCTACATAGATGAAATAGATAAAATTGCTCGTACCACAGATAATATATCTATTACCAGAGACGTTTCAGGAGAGGGTGTACAGCAGTCCTTGCTTAAATTAGTCGAAGGCAGTGTTGCAAACATTCCTCCGCAGGGAGGAAGGAAACATCCTCAGCAGAAGTATATTCAAGTAAATACATCCAATATATTATTCATTTGCGGAGGCACATTTAATAGTTTGGATAAAATAGTCCAGGCAAGGGCAGGAAAGGGAACTATTGGGTTTAGAGGCAGTTCAAGAGTGGAGAAACAGGATATGTTGAAAAACTTACTGCCGGAAGATTTAATAAAATTTGGATTAATTCCTGAATTTGTTGGCAGACTGCCTATAATAGGGATTCTGAATAAATTGGATAAATTAGCTCTCATAGATATATTGATTAAACCTAAGAATGCGTTAACAAAGCAATTTAAAAAGTTTTTCTCAATGGAAAATGTGAAATTAACTTTTACAAAAGAAGCGATTTCTCTTATTGCTGAGCAAGCTGTTAAACTTGGAACAGGCGCTAGAGGACTGCGTTCTGTAATAGAAGATGTTATGCTTGAGATTATGTATGATATCCCTTCAAGAGAAGATGTTGAAGAATGTATTATATCTGGAGATGTGATCAATAAAAAAATCCCGCCTATTATTATAACCGGAAAGAAAACAAAAATTGCCTGATAGATTCCCTCTTATTCCCATCAGAGATATTGTTGTGCTTCCATATATGATAGTCCCGTTATGGATTGCCAGAAGCAAGTCTATTCTTGCTGTAGAAAAAGCTATGGCAGGTTCAAAGAAGGTCTTATTAGTAGCGCAAAAGAATGCTCATATAGAGGATCCAAACCCTGAGGATATATACGAAGTTGGAACAATTGGAGAAATCCTGCAGGTGGTGAAAAATCCGGATGGGTCTATTAAAATATTGATAGAAGGTACAGATAGAGCAAAAATAATAAGATATGTCAATACAAGAGGAATATTTGAGGTAAAAACAGAAAAGATAAAAGAACCCTCCGAAAAGACGCCAGAAATAGAAGCCTTGATGAGAACAGTTATAAAATTATTTCAGAAGTATGGAGAATTAAATCCTAAAATACCCAGAGAGTTTCTGGGCTCACTTAATGATCTCAATCAGCCTGGTAGATTAGTGGATGTAATTGCTTCTCATATTGCAGTCAAAATGGAAGCCAAACAACAGATTCTGGAATCCTTTCAGCATGAAGACAGATTGAGAAAAATAATAGAAATACTTATGGGAGAGGTAGAGATTCTTGGTGTTGAGAAAAAGATCCAGGGGCGAGTTACAGAACAGATTGGTAAAACACAAAAGCAGTTTTATCTGCAGGAGCAGATGAAAGCAATAGAAAAGGAGCTGGGAAAGGGTTCAGAAGAGGGAGGCGAGTTTGCTGAGCTTAAAGCAAAAATAAAAGAAGCTAAGATGACAAAAGAGGCTGAAGAGAAAGCGAATAAAGAGCTTGAAAAGCTGACAAAGATGCATTCAATGTCTCCGGAGGCAACTGTAATTCGTAATTATCTGGACTGGCTGATTGGGGTTCCATGGAGCAAAGAAACGCAGGATAAATTGAACATAAAAAAGAGTGAGGAAATTCTCAACCAGGATCATTATGGACTGGAAAAGGCTAAGGAAAGGATACTGGAATTTCTGGCGGTAAGAAAGTTAGTAAAAAAGCTTAAAGGCCCAATACTTTGTTTTGTGGGACCGCCTGGCGTTGGAAAAACATCTCTGGGAAGGTCCATTGCTCGTGCATTGGGGAGAAAGTTCATAAGGGTTTCCCTTGGCGGAGTAAGAGATGAAGCGGAGATTAGAGGACATAGACGAACATATATAGGAGCTCTGCCTGGGAAGATAATCCAATCACTCCGAAAAGTCGGTAGTAGAAATCCAGTCTTTCTACTTGATGAGGTTGATAAAATGAGCGTTGATTTTCGCGGGGATCCGTCTTCGGCATTGCTTGAAGTACTAGACCCTGAACAGAATCATGAATTTAATGATCACTATCTTGAAGTGGATTTTGATCTTTCTAACGTATTATTTATAGCAACGGCAAATATTATTCATAATATCCCTCCTACACTACTTGATCGTTTTGAAGTAATAAATTTTTCAGGCTATACAGAGATAGAGCAGGTAAAAATAGCAAACCAGTTTTTAATAACAAAACAGCTAAAAGCCAATGGGTTGAATAGTAACTTGCTTGAAATTTCAGATAAAACCATTCTCAGTATAGTAAGACACTATACACGCGAAGCTGGAGTGAGGAATTTGGAGAGAGAGATTGCATCTATATGTAGAAAAACAGCAAAACTGATTGTTGAAAAAAAGAGGACAAAAAAAATAAAAGTACTTCCAGGTAATCTTTCTGATTTTCTGGGAAATAAAAAATTCAGATATAATAAAGGAGAGGAAAAAGAAGAAATTGGAGTTGTCACTGGTCTTGCATGGACAGAGGTTGGAGGAGAGATATTATCAATAGAGGTTGCTGTAATGGCTGGAAAAGGAGAGCTTATTTTAACAGGTCAGTTAGGAGATGTTATGAAGGAGTCCGGCCAGGCATCGCTCAGTTTTATTCGCTCTAAAGCAAAAGAACTTGGTCTGGCAAAGAATTTCTATAAGAACATTGACATACATATTCACGTTCCTGAAGGAGGCATCCCAAAGGATGGTCCTTCTGCAGGTGTTGCAATGGCAGTTTCTCTGGCTTCTGCACTTACTAAGAAACCCATTAAGAAGGATATTGCCATGACAGGAGAAATAACGCTCAGGGGAAACGTCTTGCCGGTAGGAGGTATAAAATCTAAAGTTCTGGCAGCTCACAGGAGTAATATAAAGACAATTATTCTGCCTCAGGAAAACAAAAAGGATCTTGATGATATTCCTTTAAATGTAAGAAAAAAGATAAAATTCTTTTTTGTAAAAAATACTGATCAGATCTTTAAAAAGGTGGGGATTTTAAAATAAGCGAAAGGGTTATAATGCAAGAGAAATATACGGAATTGCTTAAGAAAAAATGCACAGAAACAAGTTATAGAAAGCTAATGGCATTGGATAATGCGAAACTTTATGATTTTGTTGGAAAGTATGCAGAGCTTTGTAATCCTGATTCGGTTTTTATTGGCGATGGTTCTGATGAAGATGCTCAGTATATAAGGAATAAGGTATTAGAAACCGAAGAGGAAAGAAAACTCGCTGTTCAGGGACATACAATTCATTACGACGGCTACAATGATCAGGCGCGTGATAAGGCGCAAACTAAATATCTTCTTTCTGAGGGAATGGAGCTCGGGGTCAGTCTCAACACAATAGACAGAGAAGAAGGGATACGAGAAGTCCATGAATATCTAAAAAATAGTATGGCTGGAAAGGAGATGCTGGTTTTGTTTTTCTGTCTTGGTCCAACTAATTCCGAATTCTCCATTCCATGTGTTCAGATAACTGATTCCAGTTATGTTGCGCATTCAGAATATATTCTTTATAGGAGAGGATACAGACAGTTTGAGAGAATCGGCAATTCTGAGGATTTCTTCAGGATTATGCATAGTGCCGGTGCTCTGGAAAACATGGTAAGCAAGGATGTAGATAAACGCAGAGTATATATAGATCTTGAGGAGAACATTGTATATAGCACAAATACCCAATACGCAGGTAACACAGTTGGACTTAAAAAGCTCTCTCTAAGACTTGCTATTCACAAGGCATCAGGAGGAGATTGGCTTGCTGAACACATGTTAGTTATGGGGGTGCATGGTCCCGATGGAAGAGTTACCTATTTCACAGGAGCTTATCCAAGCGCCTGCGGTAAAACATCAACTGCTATGATGAGAGGGGAGAGCATTGTAGGTGATGATATAGCATATTTAAGACATAAAAAGGGTAAAGTCTATGCAGTAAATGTTGAGAGCGGAATATTTGGAATTATTCAGAATGTTAATGCAAAGGATGATCCTTTGATATGGGAAGTTTTAACCTCTCCTAATGAAGTGATCTTCTCTAATGTTCTTGTAACAGAAGACAAAACTCCTTTTTGGCTTGGAGACGGTAGAGAGATACCTGAGAAAGGGATTAACCATTCAGGGGAATGGGTAAAAGGGAAAAAAGATTCAAAAGGCGCTGAGATTACACATTCTCATAAAAATGCAAGATATACAGTCAAGCTTCGTTCTCTTAAGAATTTAGATCCTAAACTGGATGATGCTCAGGGAGCAGAAACAAAAGGGATAATCTACGGCGGAAGAGATTCAAGCACATGGCCTCCTGTTCAGCAGTCTTTTGATTGGGCGCACGGAGTAATAACAATGGGAGCGTCTCTGGAATCAGAGACTACATCCGCAACATTAGGAAAGGAAGGCGTCAGAGAGTTTAATCCTATGTCTAATCTTGATTTTGTTTCCGTTTCGCTCGGAAGATATATTAGCAATCATCTTAAATTTGCAGATTCCCTGGATTCTCCGCCTGCGATTTTTGCAGCCAATTACTTTCTTAAAGACAGTAAAACCGCTGAATATGTGACAGGTATGCAGGATAAGCGTGTATGGATTAAATGGATGGAACTGCGGGTTAATAATGATGTGGATGCAATTAAAACTCCCACAGGTTATATCCCGAAATATGAGGACCTTAAAAAATTGTTCAAACAGGTTCTTGATACCGATTACGCAGAAGAAGACTACATAAAGCAGTTCACTTTGAGAATACCTGAAAATCTTCAAAAAATTGAGAGAATCACAGAGATATATAAAACAAAGGTCTCAGATACCCCGGATATTCTTTTCAGCATTCTTGAAGAGCAGAAGAAACGGCTGAAATCTGCGCAGGAAAAATACGGGGATTATATAGCACCAGAGCTTTTCTGCAAGTAACGCTAAAGTAGCAGTAAACGTTCAATAATAATGTTCGGCATAGAAAGGAAGGCTATAATGGCAGTTATGAAGAAGGTAAAATCCCGTGAGTTATTCATGGGAAAGTTAAGTCATAGTGGTGATTTGTTGGAAGAAATCACTGACATTTGTCGAAAGAAAAATATTCAGCTTGGACGCATCGAAGCACTCGGAGCCGTTCAGAAGGCCCGTCTTGCATTTTATAATCAGCAAACGCGTGAATACCAGTTCTTTATAATAGATCAACCGCTAGAAATCACTAAACTTGTGGGGAATATCTCGCTTAAAGATGGAACCCCAATTGTCCATGCACATGTTACTCTGGCAGACAAAACAGGAAAAACCTATGGTGGGCATCTTGCGCCAGGAACAGTGATTTTCGCATGTGAATTTATACTGGAAGTCTTTGAAGGTCCGATTTTTGAAAGAGGATTTGACAAAGAAACCGGACTGCCTTTGTGGGCAATGTCGGAATAAGGGAAAAAGGAGACAGCGACCTTTTTTTTAAAACGGGGTCAAATCTTTATCATTGACAAAGCATGCCACATATCTATTTTTATTGAGATTTTAAGCAATTTGAGCTATGGTAACGCTAAAGTAGAAGTGACTGTTCAATAATTAATGTTATGCTTGAGGTGAGAAGATGATCGTAGCAGGCTGGATTGTATGGGTTTTGTCTCTGTCATTTTTCCTTGGTTTCTTATTTTTCAACAGGAGGTGCGCCAAGGAGAAGAAGCCAATTCATGCAGCTCTTCATGTCCAATTGATCTTCTTGCTACTGTCCATCGTGATTTTCGCATTCGCTTCGTTTAACAGATTGCATCTATTGTGGGTTGTGCCTTCCAGTCTCATCCTTGGTTGGGTAGTTGCATTTGGAATTCTACCATTACCTGTGATAGGCACTGCTCTCAGGGATATTCTGTTGCTATTCGCACACGTTTTCTTTTTGGGTACGGATTGGGAATTAGGGGGATACCCCTGGGAGATTGCTGTCGCGCGGACCGTTGCTTCTCGTGCATCCATGCAGCATGACAAATCACCTGAGGAATTCGAATCAGCCATCAAGGAGCGTCAAGAGCTGCTGTTTGGATACTACCTGTATTACAAGGGCATCAAATTCCTGCATTCTGCTGGCTTCCATGACAACACAACTATGGATAGCACAAACTTTCATTACTCGCAAATCAAGGAACGTAACACTAAGTCTGTTCTGGAGGCGAAGGAACTTCTTGCTATGGTCAAACGTGGCGAAAAAGATGTGACGCACTTGAGTGAATTCGTTTTCCCACCGATTCACGGGCCAGGCCTAGATGAGATGACAGGACGCGCAAAGGCTTTGGTAAGAGCATATGAGAGGGTTTTCCCCGGGAGACCAAGTGACCGGGAACTTACTGAAGAAGAATATTTTGCTCTTAATGACGCTGCGATGTCTGAATGGCCTGTAGATGACAAAGCATAACAATGGCATGAAGACGAACTGGTAACATTAAAAAAAAGTGACTGTTCAATGATTAATGTTTGATGCACGATGTCTATGAGGAGTAATTAGTCATGGGAATACTTGATCACGCTAAAGAATTGGCTGAGCTCATCAAGAAGTATAATGACCAAGATCTCTACCAACGCATTGTCGACCTGCGAGATGAAATTTTTGCTCTGCGTGAGAAAAATCTAAATTTGAAGGAAGAACTCAGAGTCATCAAGGCGGACAGAGATGTAGAAGCGCAGTTGACGAAAGAACGTAATGTATACTTCAGGGTCGATCCCAACGGGACTCGTAGCGGTCCCTATTGCATGATGTGTTGGGATTCAGATCGCAAACTTGTGAACCTGACGCAGGAAGATGGGGGATACACTTGGTGTCTAAGGTGCATTAAAGAATCAAAAAAATAGCAGCATCGAACAACCACATGCAAAAAAGTAAAAAACGATCAAATCTTTATTATTAACAAGGCAGGCCACAAACACACTACGATTAGGATAACAGCATGGCTCTTTTAACCAAATCAAAATACCTTGCAGGGCTTCAGTGTTCAAAACTCTTATGGATGCTTGTCAAAGCGAAGGATAGAATTCCTGCGCCGGCTGAAGATGCTCAATTCAGAATGGATGCCGGAACTGAAGTCGGTATTCTGGCTAAACAATTATTTCCCGAAGGCATTGATATGCCGACTGATGATTTCATGCGGAATATTTATTTGACAAAGGATAGTCTGTTGGAAAATGTGCCGCTTTTTGAAGCAGGAATCATGGCTAATAATTGCTATTCAAGAATTGACGTTCTCAAGCCAAATGATGACGGGAGCTTTGATATTATTGAAGTCAAATCAGGAACAAAGGTTAAAGAAGAGAATGTTCACGATGTTTCTTTTCAAAAACATTGCTGTGAAATGGCAGGGCTAAAGATTGCGAAATGCTGTTTGTGCTTTATCAATAATCAATACGTCAGGCAGGGCGATATCAATGTGAGGGAACTGTTCTCCATTCAGGATATAAGTATGGAGGTTGCTGAAGCTCAGCAGGGTATTCAGGAGAGAATCGCTAAGA
Organism: bacterium; assembly: GCA_030652805.1. NCBI lineage: Bacteria > bacterium. The sequence continues at coordinate 28,659 of JAUSPT010000099.1, forward strand.
TGGCTGATGCCATAAGATTGAGCAGATGCCCTTTGGTTTTGATAGGCAGACACTGCGATTCTCCCTATACCTGCAACCTAAAAGATGAATGCTGGGAATTTCTGCCTGAAAATAATATTTTCACACTCTGCGGAGGCGGGGGAAAAAGCGCTGAGCTCTTCAATAACGGCGTACACAGCATAGCGGATATTCCTGACGATTTTAGACTTACAGATAAGCAGGATATCCAGAAGAAGTGCGGGCAAACAAGGGAATGCCATGTTAACACTTTCGGAATAAAGCAGTTTCTTGATACATTGAATTATCCTCTCTATTATCTGGATTTCGAGACCTTTTCTCCGGCAGTTCCCGAATATGATAATTCCAGGCCATATCAGAAGATTCCGTTTCAGTATTCTCTCCATATTCAGCAGAAAGATAACAAAACAGAGCATTTTGAATTTCTAGCGGAAGGAAGCAAAGACCCAAGACCTGCATTATTAAAAAATCTCAAAGGAGTTCTTGGAACGAAGAGCAGTATTGTTGTTTATAATCAATCATTTGAGAAAGGCGTTTTAGATGAGTTAGCAAGAAATTTTCCCGGATATCAGGATTGGGTCAATGAAATACTTCCAAGAATAGTAGATCTGCTGATTCCTTTCAGAAACTTTTACTACTATAATCCATCTCAGCAAGGCAGTGCCTCTATAAAAAAAGTCCTTCCGGCGATTACGGGAGAAAATTACGGAGAAATGGAGATCGCAACCGGCGAAGATGCAAGTATGCAATTCTTTAAAAGCCACATTAAAAGTAAATCAAACAATAAAGAAGAAATAAGAAAAAACCTGTTAAAATACTGCTGTTTGGATACTGAGGGAATGGTGTTGATCGTCAGCGAATTGAAAAAGTTTGTGAATTAGATAAACCATGGTAATATCAGGGCAGAAGTTATTGTTTAATAATCAATATAAAAACGAGGGATTTTGGGAGGGAAAGAGAATGAAATCAATTAGGGCTCTATTAGTTATCCTGTTATTTTCTATTGTTTTATCCGGCTGCAATACAATTAACAAACCGAATATATCGTCTGAAGAGAATGAATTTCAGTTATTAACGGAAGATTATCCGCCTTTAACATTTGAGAGAGATGGAGAGATAACGGGATTTGGTACGGAAGTTGTGCGTGAAATTATTCGCAGATTGAATATTGCGGATAATATTCGCATTCTGCCATGGAAAGAAGGATACGATTTATGTTTAAAAGAGGCTAACGTGGTTCTCTTTACAATGAAACGCACAGAATTGCGAGAGAATCTTTTTCAATGGATTGGACCTATCGGAAGTAATAATACAATTTTTTATGCAAAGAAAGGTTCCGGAATCAAAATCGATAGTATGGATGATGCAAAGAAAGTATCAAAAATCGCAACCTGCTCTGCATGGTTTTCCGAACAAGACCTTAAAGATGCCGGTTTCACCAATCTTGTTAGTTCCCCTGTTCCAACAGAAAATGTTCGTCAATTGGTAGAAGGAGAAGTTGCCCTTTCGATTTTTACTGATATCACAATCCCTGAAATTGCGATTCAGGCGGGATATTCTATCAATGATCTGGAACCTGTTTTCGTCGTCAGTACAGGTCATTTTTATATTGCGATTTCCAAAACTACTCCTCAGAGTTTGGTAGATTTGTGGAAACAGGCTTTTCAAGCGATGTACGAGGATGGGACTTTTAAAAGGATATATGCTAAATGGATTCCGAATGGCACTATCCCGGTCTTATAATAAGAAAAAAGGAATCGGAACGGAAACGGTCGTTCATGGGCAGAGATGGGGTGCGATGCACAGCGGCTATTTCTCTGACCCCGCGATTGCAAATCCTCTGGTCAAAACGTTATAGTTTAGTTATAAAAAGTTGATCTTTTCAACTTTTTTTGCATTTTTACTTTATACGTAGAAACGCCACGACAATTCAAGCTCTCTGCCACCTCCTTTCCAGCTTGATTGATATTGATATATAGTATCATTT
>JAUSPT010000100.1 GCA_030652805.1 bacterium
AAAAAATGATACTATATATCAATATCAATCAAGCTGGAAAGGAGGTGGCAGAGAGCTTGAATTGTCGTGGCGTTTCTACGTATAAAGTAAAAATGCAAAAAAAGTTGAAAAGATCAACTTTTTATAACTAAACTATAACAATGAAAGTATTGCTTTTATATGATTACCCTCCCTCGCCGGCAGGTCTTGCGACACAAGGACATTTGCTGCATAGAGGGCTGGAGGAAATGGGGGTTGATGTTTATTCTGTAAACTTTGAGTCTGCTCAAGAGAAAGAGTGGTACTACAGATGGTTTGAACCAGATATTGTTGTAGGCATTGGATACTGGGGGCATACACCTCATTTAGTCCTTCATCCCCAAAGATACGGGTTAACAACTGTTCCTTGGCTGGTCGCTGATGGTTATATGGCGAACTATAGTGAGATACTTGATAATTTGCCTTTAGTGCTTGTTACTTCCAATTGGGTTAAAAAAGTGTATATGCGTGATGGTCTTAATGGTAAAAACATTGAGGTTTTGCCCGTAGGTTGTGATACGGATGCTTTTATTCCTCGTGATAAGAAAGAGCCAAAGGTTATCGCTGTGCGTGAAGCTTTAGGTATAGCAGACGACCAAATAATGGTGTTAACTATAGGCGGTGATGCAGCCTCAAAAGGCGCACAGGAAGTTATGCAGGCTTTAGCGATAAACGACACTAAGGCTCCTGATTGGAAATATGTTTGTAAGGTTTGGCCGCAACCGCGTACATATCGGCAGAATCTAGACGATTTACAATTAGCCACCCATTTAGGGATAGATAAAAATGTAGTTTATACCACAAACACTGTTTCCAGAAATTTTATGCCCTATTTATTATCTGCCTGTGATATTTATGCCGCTCCATCTCGTTTGGAAGGATTTGGTATGATTCAAATAGAAGCAAATGCATGCGGGAAACCGATTATAGGAATAAAAGCAATGGGAATGTTGGATACCTTGGTTCATGGGAAAACGGCTTTTTTAGCTGATGTTGCTCAGGAAATTAAACTTAGAGAAACAATTCTTGGAGATGAATCCGGATACGAGGATGGACATATACATACTTTTAAAAGACCAAGGACGGTAGATTACAGAGCTAGTGTCAATGATATTGCTAAATATCTTATGGATTTAATGCAAGACGCTGACTTGAGAGAAAAAATGGGTAAAGAGGGAAGAAAGAGGGTCGTTAAAAATTTTGATTATCGACTTATAGCTAAAAAGTTTGTTCAAATAGTATCAAAGCGTTTGGGGATTTCGTAGTATGAAAAAGAAAGATAAAGAATTTTTGGAAAAAGCGAAGCATGCTGCTTTAGAAGTTTTATTACATAATAACCATGGTCCATATCGTGGTTTGCCGAGAGCTGCAGGCTGGGGTTATCCTGAACCGTATACAAGGGATTTGCTGATTAGTTCCTTTGGGATTCTTGCGACAAAAAATGAAAAGTTGATTAAATCAATGAAGCGTGTTCTTGAAACATTAGCGAAAAACCAATCTCCTTTGGGCCATATTCCTTCTTTAGTTCACGATTCTGAAGACCGTGGCTCTAGTGATTGCACACCTCTATTTTTAATTGGTGTGGGGCTGTGGAGGAAGGTTATGAATGAACCGGATTTTCTTGAAGATGCTGTTCGAAAGTCTATTACATGGATGGAATATCGCAGCCCTACTAATCGCATTATGGTTTCACAATTACCAACCAGCGACTGGCGTGATGAGCAGTGGGTTTTAGGATATGGATTATTTGTGAACACACTTGTTTATATTTATCTTAAATTGTTTGGATTAAATGAACGGGCTGGAATTCTTAAAAAGCATATGACTCGTTTTACTGTAAAAGATGACAAGCAGAACCGCCATGTCCATGAAGGATTAGTGCTGCGGTCTAAACCTTATTATGCAATATGGTCCTATAAAATATATAGAAGTGAACGCTTTGATTTGCTAGGCAACAGCCTTGCAATCTTATCCGGAATAGCGCAACCTTCCAGAGCAAAAAAACTCATTAGCTGGATAGAGACTGAGTGCAAAGCGATGACGGATAGAGGAGAATTGGCTGTTGATTTACCCCCTAATTTTTTCCCTTATATCAAAGAAGAAGATCCTGATTGGTTGCCACGTTATAAGAAATACAATCAGCCGGGAGAATATCATAATGGTGGTATCTGGCCTTTTGTTTGTGGGTTTTATATCGCAGCTTTAGTTTCTGCGGGGATGTTGAATCTGGCAAAAAGAAAATTACTATCTTTGGCAAAACTTGTTAAACAGACAAGAGAAGCAAAAACCGAGTTCGGATTTAACGAATGGCATCGCGCACAAGACGGTACACCTCGGGGACAGAATTGGCAAAGTTGGTCTGCTGCTATGTATCTTTATGCTGCTGAGTGTGTAGAAAAAAAGAAAACTCCCTTTTTTGAAGAAATTAAATAAATGAGTCACAATTCAATACTTAATCGCATTGCGTTCATCGGCAACTACTTGCCGCGTCAGTGCGGTATCGCCACATTTACCACTGATTTGTGTGAGGCCATTGCCGCCCAATATAGTCAAACAGCCTGCATTGCCCTGCCGGTCAATGATATCAAGGCCGGCTATGCCTATCCGCTCCGCGTTCGGTTTGAGCTCACGGAGAAGGATATTGATTCCTATCGCCGTGCTGCTGACTTCCTGAATATCAACAACGTAGACCTCGTCTCTCTGCAGCATGAGTATGGCATTTTCGGCGGACGCGCAGGCAGCCACATCCTAGAGCTCTTGCGCGAATTGCGGATGCCTATCGTCACGACACTACACACCATTCTGCGCGACCCCGACCCCGATCAGAAGCGGGTGTTGGAAGAAGTCGCGGCCCTGTCTGATCGGCTGGTTGTTATGAGTAAGCGCGGCGCAGAATTCCTGCATGAGGTCTATGGCGTGCTGCCGGATAAGATTGATCTGATCCCGCACGGCATCCCTGATGTGCCCTTTGTAGACCCAAGTTTTCACAAAGACCTGTTTGGGGTCGAGGGCAAAATCGTCTTGCTCAGCTTTGGTTTGCTTTCGGCGAGTAAAGGTATCGAAAATGTCATAGCTGCCCTGCCCGCCATTTTAGCCCGACACCCGAACGTGGTGTACATCGTCCTTGGCGCGACCCACCCTCATGTCGTGCAGAATGAAGGCGAAACATATCGGCTGTCCCTGCAACGGTTGGCTCAGGAGAAAGGCATGGAAGGTCGGGTGATCTTTTACAACCGCTTTGTAAGTTTGGAAGAACTTGTTAAATTCATCAGCGCAGCAGATATTTACATCACGCCCTATCTCAATGTAGCGCAAATCGCCTCCGGCACACTCGCCTACACCCTGGGAGCGGGCAAGGCGGTGATTTCGACACCGTATTGGTATGCGGAAGAGATGCTGGCCGAAGGACGGGGAGTGCTGGTGCCGTTCCGGGATCCGGCAGCGCTGGCCGATCAGGTGATTGACCTTTTAGACAACGAGTCCCAGCGCCACGCCATGCGCAAACGGGCCTATGTGTTTGGGCGAGAGATGATCTGGCCGCAGGTAGCAAGCCGTTATATGGAGTGTTTTGAACGTGCGCGCGCGGAACGCCGTCATTTTGTTCACCCCGACTTTGCGGTTAAACCCCTGGACAAACGCCCGGGCGAATTGCCGCCTCTCAAACTGGATCACCTATATCATATGACGGACAAAACCGGCATCATGCAACACGCCATTTTCACGGTGCCCAACTATCACGAGGGCTACACTACCGATGACAACGCCCGCGCGCTGATGGTAAGCGCCCTTATGGAAGACATGGGCAACGAAGAGGCCTTGGCACTAGGCTCCCGTTATCTGGCCTTTATATGGTATGCCTTCAATACGAAAACCGGACGCCTCCGTAACTTTATGGATTACCAGCGCAACTGGCTGGAAGAGAGCGGTTCCGACGACAGCCACGGCCGAACATTGCGGGCGTTAGGCACCGTGTTGGGTCGATCGAATATGCTAACCTTACACAATATGGCGGGCTGGGTGTTCGAGCAGACTTTACCCGCTATTCTTAACACACCTAGCCCGCGCGCTTGGGCTTTCGCGATCATTGGCATACAAGAATACCTACAGCGGTTTGCCGGTGACCGCCAGGCTGGCCAGGTCCGCGAGGAATTGTCCACGCGGATGCTGACGTTGTATAAAAACCACCACTCAGATGAATGGTGCTGGTATGAAGACCGGCTGACCTATTGCAATGCCGCGTTGCCGCACGCCTTGCTCCTGTGTGGCCAAGCGATGTCCAATGCCGCCATGACCGAAACCGGATTGGAGTCGCTGAATTGGCTGGCCGACTTGCAACGCGCAGACGCAGGGCATTTTGTTCCTATTGGATCCAATGGTTTTTATCCGCAAGGTGGTGAACGGGCCCGGTTCGATCAACAGCCGGTGGAGGCGCAGGCGATGGTCTCCGCCTGTCTCGAAGCCTACCGAATCACGCTCGATGAACGCTGGCGCAAGGAAGCCCGCCGCGCCTTTGAATGGTTCCTTGGGCGCAATGATCTTAATCTGCCCCTTTACGATCCGACGACAGGCGGTTGTCGGGACGGCCTGCATCCCGACCGCGTGAACGAGAATCAGGGCGCAGAGTCGACGCTGTCCTTCCTCCAAGCCCTGCTGGAACTGCGGCTGGCTGAGAATATTATTATTGAGTCAGCCTTGTCTCCTCAATCTAGTGGGTAATGATGTATCTTACCATTTCCAAAGCATAAAGAATTTTTTTGTTGACAGGATTTTTTGTGTTTTATATACTTCCATAGAAAGTTTATATTAGGAAACTTCTATGGATATAAAGATTGGACAAAAGATAAAAAGATTACGTGTAGAAAGCGGACTGACTTTGCAGGAGCTTGCTTCCAGGTCAAATCTTACAAAAGGATTTCTTTCACAACTGGAAAGAGATTTAACATCCCCAAGCATTGCAACCTTAACTCAAGTATTAGAGGTGTTAGATGAAGATTTATCCTCTTTTTTCAGTAAGTTAGAAAGAAATAAAATCATATACAATAAGAGTGATAGAGTTGCCATCTCAGAAGGGGAAGGGGTTCCGAAAGTTGAAGTCCTGGTTCCAGGGGCTCAAAACAGAAATATGGATGTTTTGTTAGTGGATTTGGATGTCGGGCAAACAACCTCAAAAGATAAAATTCATGAAGGTGAGGAGTTTGGTTTTGTTGTGACAGGTAAAATTGCTCTTCATCTGGATAAGAAAGTTATGAAAATATTTAGCGGGCAGTGTTTTTATTTCCGGTCAGAGGCAAGTCATTATATAGAAAATGTCGGGAAAAAGAGAGCAAGGCTTCTCTGGGTTTCATCCCCGCCAACTTTTTAGAAAGGAGGTATGAGATGGATGCTTTAAGCAAACATATTTTAGGGGAACTATATGATTGCGACAAGACTCTTTTAAACGATCCATATATGATAGAGAAAATTATGAATGAAGCGGCTAATGTTTGCGGCGCGACAGTAATTAAAAGTGTATTTCATCTTTTTAATCCCCACGGCGTGAGCGGTGTAGTAGTGATAGCTGAGTCTCATCTTGCAATTCATACATGGCCTGAACATTGTTTTGCATCAGTGGATGTTTTTACATGCGGCAACACAGTAGCCCCGTGGAAAGCATATGACTTCTTGAAGAAGAAGCTAAAATCTAAACGTTCTACGGTATTTGAGATGAAAAGAGGGCAGGGGATAAAAGAGGGGCAGTATAAATGATTATTAAAACTCCAACCTGTTTTTTTCTTGTTTCAGGAGAAGGAGAGGGGAAGACTCCTTTAAATGCTTTTGACATGGCATTGCTTAATTCCGGAATAGGAAATACAAATCTTGTTAGAATGAGCAGCATAGTTCCTCCTGCTTGTAAAAAAATAAAACCTATTAATCTTCCTCTTGGAGCGTTAGTGCCAGTAGCGTATGCATCTATTAGTTCTGATATTCCGGGGGAGATTATTTCTTCAGCAGTTGCCGTGGCAATACCGGAGGATGATTCTAAATCCGGCTTAATAATGGAATATTCAGCCAGGGGTCATAAGGAAGATATTGAGAATATTGTAAAAAGAATGTCCGAAGAGGGAATGGCTTCCAGAGGAGAAAAAATAAAGAAGATTACTTCTAAAAGCATGGAGCATAAAGTAAAAAACATAGGTACTGCGTTTGCTGCAGTTGTCTTATGGTATGATGGAGAGATATAGATGGAACTATGGTTTACTGAGAAACACACAAAAAATTTAGGGATTAAGCTGAAAATAAAAACAGCTTTATTTCATGGCAAAAGTGAATATCAAGTGATTGATGTTCTAGATACGTTTGAATTTGGTCGCATGCTTCTTTTGGACGGGCTTGTTATGATTACTGAACGTGATGAATTTGTTTATCATGAAATGATTACTCATACTCCAATATGTGTTCACCCAAATCCGTCAAATATTCTAGTTATCGGAGGAGGAGATGGTGGAACTATCAGAGAAATCCTGAGGCACTCTGAAGTTAAAAAAGTAGATTTGGTTGAAATAGATAAGATGGTGATAGAAAAAAGCATGGAGTTTTTTCCAAATGTCAGCAGCAAGCTTAAAGATCCAAAAGTTGATATTATTGTTAAAGATGGGATAGAGTATATTAAGAAGCATAGAAATGAGTATGACATTGTAATTATAGATTCAACCGACCCAATTGGTCCGGGAGAGGGCTTAGTCAGAAAAGAATTTTACGAATCAGTTTTTGATAGTTTGAAAGAGGGTGGTATTATGGTTGCTCAAACTGAATCACCATTTATTAGCGGCAATTTAGTTGCGAATATATTTAAAAACATTAAAGCTGTTTTCCCGATAGCCAAAATGTATACTGCTTTTATTCCTACCTATCCGAGCGGATACTGGAGTTTTTCTTTTGGTTCCAAGAAGTATGATCCAATAGAGGATTTTAATCAGAAAAGGGCAGGAGATATTCAGACTCAACTAAAGTATTACAACTCTGGAATTCACAAGGCCAGTTTTGCCCTGCCAAACTTTGTGCAAAAATTATGCAGTTAAGCACTAACCAATACATCTGCGCTAATAAAAAATATGAAGAAGCAGACATAGTAATTTTTGGCGCTCCTTTTGATGGAACATCCTCATATCGCAGCGGTTCGAGATTTGCTCCAGACGCTATAAGGGAAGCATCCAGAAGCATAGAAACTTATAGTCCCTTACAGTTAAAAGATACGGAAGATTTAAAAATTGCTGATATTGGGGATCTGGAACTTCCATTTGGAGAGAAAATACGTGCTCTTAATCAAGTAAAAAAACTAGTTAAGGATATTTTGCGAGACGGGAAAGTTCCTGTAGCAATTGGCGGGGAACATTTAATTTCTGTGGCGACAATAGAAGAATGTTATAAAAAATACAAAAACCTAAATGTAGTACAGCTTGATGCACATGCTGATTTGAGAGATCAATATATGGGGGAAAGGTTATCTCATGCTACAGTCATGAGAAGAATATCTGAGCTTATTGGTTTTCAAAATATATATCAATTTGGTATCAGGTCAGGATTGAAGGAAGAGTTATCTCTTTGTAAAAAGAACAATATTATTTACCAATTCAGTAAAAAGGATTTTGAAAGGCTCATAAAGGCGGTTGCGAAGAAACCAACTTATATAACATTAGATATAGATGTTTTTGATCCATCCTTTGTTCCGGGAGTGGGCAATCCAGAAGCAGGAGGTATTTGTTTTAACACTGTTATGACATTCTTGGAATACGCAAAAAAGCTGCATATAGTTGGACTTGATTTGGTTGAACTTTCCCCACATTGTGACCCGTCAAATATATCTTCTTTTCTTGCTGCAAAACTATTACGTGAAATGCTTCTTGTAATCTAATTACAAAGCTTCGAGTATGTTTGAACTTGTAGACGGATGTTAAATATGATAAAAATGCAAAATGATTCGTTATTTATGTTATCTTATTGCTCAGTTTCTTACCATTCATCTTTCTAGAAAATGGGTATATTGTGTGGCAAGGATAGTCAGCAGATTATATTACTACTTTTCATGGCAAAGCAGGCGTGCTGTTAGAGACAACCTATCTCATGTCGTCAAGAGAAAGTTAACCAAGAAAGAGTTTCGCAGATTAATATGGCTGACCTATTTAAATTTTGGGAAATATCTGGCGGATTTTTTGTTTTTTCCAAAAATAGATGCAAGTAACATTGATAAAATTGTGAGAATAAAAAATAGGCATTACATAGATGAAGCTTTTAGCTATAAGCGGGGAGTAATCGCACTGAGCGCACATCTTGGTAACTGGGAAATAGGAGGGATAGCGCTTTCTCTTAAAGGTTATCCTATAAATGCAATTGTATTAAGTCACGATAACCCGAGAGTTAATCAGTTTTTTATTAAACAAAGAAAACAAAAAAATATGAATATAATTCCTGTGGGGTCTGCGTTTAGAAAGGCTCTCCGTATATTAAGAAAAGGAGAGGCAATAGCTGTTTTGGGAGATAGGGATATATTTAGAAAAGGAATTAAACTGGATTTCTTTGATAAAGAGACAATTGTACCAAAAGGGCCGGCAATGATGGCTGTTGAGACAGGAGCGGCTGTACTGCCTGTTTTTGCTATCAGACAATCAGATGAGACGTATAAACTAATTTTCGAGAAGCCTTTTTTTGCAAAAAGTGGGAAAAATAGAAATGAAAGCATACAAAAAACAGCTTTACAAATTGCGGGGATTATAGAAGAATACATAAGCTTTTATCCTGGACAATGGTTGCTTTTTCATCACATGTGGGAGGGAGAATAAATTAAACAAATATTAAGTATTAAACCTAGAAGCAATATTTGTGTTTTGGTGCCATGCTTCAATGAGGAAGAACATATCTGCAATTTGATAAAGGATATTAAAAAAATAGTTAAGGATGTCATGGTAGTGGATGATGGGTCAACAGATGACACCTCTCAAAGAGCACTGGATGGCGGAGCTATAGTTATAAAGCATGTAAGCAATCAAGGTAAAGGAGCAGCTCTAAGAACAGGTTTTTCCTATATTGAAAGAAAAAGGTTTAGCGCTTTAATAACTATGGATGCGGACAGACAGCACGATTATACAGAACTTCCAAAGTTTATAGAGGAATTTAAGAAGAATAGCGCTGATATAGTTGTAGGCAACAGGATGAGCGACACAAGAAATATGCCATTTGTACGATTGTGTACAAATAGAATAACATCCTTTTTTACTTCACTATTCCTTTCTTGCAGGATTAGTGATACTCAGTCCGGTTATAGGCTTATTAGAACAGAGGTATTGAAAAATATTAATCTATTAACAAGTAATTTTGAAACAGAATCTGAAGTATTGATAAAAGCGGGCAGAAAAGGATTTAGAATAAAAGAGATTCCCATAAAAACAGTATACTTACCAAACGCCCGGAGCAAAATAAGGCCGCTAAAAGATACTCTGAAATTCATAAGGCTTATACTATCCAGCATATTTTTCAGGTAAGATGAGAAAAAACAAGTTTATCCGACCATGGGTTTTAATTCTCGCTGGGGCTATAGTTGTACTGTTTGCAGTCATACCAGCACTAAATACAGTAGCATCTAATCTGATGTGCTCTAAAATTAAAAACATATGTAAAGATAGCTTTAACTGCAATATAAAACTAGAGAAGCCGCGTGTAAATACAATAAAGAGTATGATCGTCTTTGATAATATATCTATTGATAAATATATTGGTGGCAGGAAATTTAACGTTAATGTTGATAAAGTGTTTATCAAAATAAATATGGCTTCAGCAATAAAGAACATTCTTTATCTTTCTAGCCAGCCAACAAAATTTTTCGCAAGTATTGATTTCAGTTACAAGAAACATATTAAGGTGGATTTGAGGGGAAATGTTGATTTCAGAAGTTCAAAAGGAGATTTCTCTCTGGAAACAAAATGTTCCAATATAGATATAGCATATATGGGACAGTACTATACTGGTACTCCTATCTATTTTAAAAAAGGCACCGCAGATATTTCATCAATTGGAACATGTAGAAAAGGCAAGCTTAACTTTTCCCAACGTATATTAATCAAAAACCTATTCTTAAGTACAAAAAAAGACAAGGATTTAGATAGGCAGGTTTTTATTGGACTTGATTATGGAGATATCATTAATTATGTAAATGAGAAAAAGGGGAATATTGACCTGAGCTTCATTATAAAGGGAACATTAAAAGAGCCTGAGATAGACTTAAGCCCAATAATAGAGAATATACTTAGTGATATAGTGGCTTTAAAGATATCATGAAAGATTATACGGACGAACGTCTTAATATGGTAGACATTCAGCTGGCACATAGGGGAATCAAAGATAAGCGTGTTCTTGATGCTATGAGCAGAGTGCCGAGGCACCTCTTTGTTCCTTCTGATAACATCTCATCTGCATATACTGATCAGCCGCTTTCTATAGGAGAATCTCAAACTATATCCCAGCCGTATATGGTTGCTTTGATGAGCGAATGTTTAAAACTTAATGGCAAAGAGAAAATTTTAGAACTGGGCACAGGCTCAGGATATCAGACAGCAATCCTTGCAGAATTAGGTTCTTCTGTTTACACAATAGAGAGAATTAGCCCATTATCCATAAGAGCGCAAAGAACACTTAAACATTTAGGGTATGAAAACATAAAATTTAAGGTGGGAGATGGAACTCTTGGTTGGCATGAGAATGCTCCCTATGATGGAATAATGGTAACAGCTGGAGCTCCTAAAGTTTCGCAAGTTCTTATAGATCAATTATCAGAGGGTGGTAGAATAGTTATTCCTGTAGGTAATTCCTTTTCTCAAGAACTTGTTGTTACCTCAAAAATCAATAAAAAAATAAAAACCCAAAATATCTGTGGATGTATGTTTGTCCCCTTGATAGGTAAGTATGGATGGAATAGTGAGCAGAAATATTATTAGAAGATTATATAACTGGGTATTGAGCTGGGCTCATTCAAGGTATTCAATCGCGGCATTATTTACATTAGCTTTTACAGAATCCTCTTGTTTTCCTGTGCCTCCGGATGTTCTATTAATAGCTCTTTGTGTATCAAAGCCTAAAAGGGCCTTACTGTATAGTCTCATAACAACAATCGGTTCTGTATTAGGCGGAATATGCGGATATTTTATAGGTATGAAGATATGGGAGTATACAAGCAATTTCTTTTTTAAATATATTCCTGGATTTACCCCTGAATCTTTTAGCTATGTAAAAGATTTATATAACGATAATGCCTTTTTGGCGGTATTTGTCTCAGGTTTCACACCTATTCCGTATAAGGTTTTTACAATTGCTGCAGGCGTTTGCAAAATTAGTTTTGTTGTTTTTCTTGTATCATCAGTGTTAGGAAGAGGGTTAAGATTTTTTATTGTAGGCGGATTGATAAAGATTTTTGGAGAATCTGTTAAAAATTTCATAAATAAATATTTTAATCTGTTAACAATTTTGTTTACTATTCTTTTAATAGCCGGATTTTTGATACTTAAATTTGTAATCAAAAATAACCAGTAAATAGCGGGGCGTAGCGCAGCTTGGTAGCGCGCCACGTTCGGGACGTGGAGGCCGGTGGTTCGAATCCACTCGCCCCGACTACAAGGTTATCTGAGCATTGCGATTTTTTATTTGCATTTTGCAGAAGATTTGAATTATAATATAGAAAATGGCAAAAACAAGGAGGTGATACAATGGCAAAGAAAGCAGAAGCAAAGCTCTATTCGTTGAGAATAGGCAAAAAGGAAGCGAATGCATTCAAAGGAAAAGGAGCAAGACAGGCTGCTCTAAAGGCTGCTTCCAGAGGATTGAAAGATAGCGATGGTCTGATCAAACTCAGAGAACATGGGCAGAAGAAAGATGGCAAATGGAGACTGCATATATTTAAAGGTTCAGTACAGAAGGTTGCTAAACCTGCTAATGCCCCTGATTGGATGCCGGATAAAATTAATAAGCCTACTGTAAAGAAACTTCGTGTTGAGAAATTAGACAAAATATAATAGGTTGTTTCTTGCAAAGCAGTAAGAAGCCTGCTGTCACTTGGACAGCAGGCTTTTCTGTTAAGGATAAGATGTAAGGTGGAGTTCTCTATAAAACAGTTACAAAAACCAGTTAAATTTATTGTTAATCTTATTTTCCCAATTTATTGCCCAATATGCAAAAAACAGCTTTCATATCAGACTGATACCTATCTTTGTGACGCATGCAAGAAAAACATAATACCTATTACTGGAAAGGTTTGCAATAAATGTGGTAGGCCTTTTATAAATGGTATTTGTGGAATATGCAGAGAGAAGCAGTTTTGTTTCTCAAAAGCACGCGCTAGTGGAATATACGATGGCTCAGTAAGGGAGTGTATACATTTTTTTAAATATAAGAAAAAGACGTATCTTTTAAACACGTTGTTTGAGGTGTTTTTATTGCCAAATAGTCCTGATTTCCTTAGCTGCGATTTAATTGTTCCTGTACCCCTCCATTGGATACGAAAATATTCCAGAGGATTTAATCAGGCTGAACTAATAGGGAAAAAAATTAGTAAGAGGTTCAATATACCATTGTCAAAAACTAGTTTAAAGAGAACGAAAGCAACTCCTTCACAAACAGGTCTTTCTCTGAAAGAACGTACTAAGAATATTAAAGGAGCGTTTTCAGTAAGGAATGAACAAAAGCTAGATGGAAAAAGAATTTTACTTGTTGATGATGTTATGACAACAGGTGCAACTGTTAATGAATGCTCCAGAGTCTTATTGCAAGCCGGAGCAAGGGAAATTCTTGTATATACCTTAGCAAGAGGGATGTAGAGAGTTAAGAGTTAAATCTTGACTTTATACAATGTTTTTTTATAATTGTCTCAGTATTTTGCCCCGTCGTCTAATGGTAGGACGGATGATTCTGGATCATCTAGTCGAGGTTCGAGTCCTTGCGGGGCAACTCCGGCCCCATCGTCTAGTGGACCAGGACACGTGGTTCTCAGCCATGGAACAGGGGTTCAATTCCCCTTGGGGCTACCAAGGTTACAAAGCGGAAGCGTTGGCTACTACTTCTCTAAAAACATGCCCATTTTTCTATATTTTTCGTATCTTTGATTACTAATTTCTTCAGGAGAAAGTTTAGCTAGTTCACTTAAACAGGTTTTTAATGTATTCTTAATATTCTCGGTTACTTCGGCTGGATTTCTATGCACTCCGCCAATTGGTTCAGGTATTATTGCGTCAATAACTTTAAACTTTTTCAAATCCGATGCTGTTATGCAAAGCGCTTCTGCAGCTTCAGGAGCTTTAGTTCTGTCTTTCCAGAGGATTGCGCCGCATGCTTCAGGAGTACACACAAAGTAGACAGCATTCTCCAGCATAAAAACTTTATTTCCTAATCCAATTGCTAGTGCTCCTCCACTGCCGCCTTCTCCAGTAATTATAACGATCGTAGGTACTTGAAGATGGGCCATTTCTTTTAAGTTGTGCGCAATTGCCTCTGCCTGTCCTCTTTCTTCTGCTCCAATGCCCGGATAGGCGCCTGGAGTGTCAATAAAAGAAATGATTGGAATGGAAAATTTTTCAGCTGTTTTCATTAATCTTAACATTTTTCTATAACCCTCAGGATGAGGCATCCCGAAGTTTCTGTTAAGGTTTTCTTTTGTATTTCTGCCTTTCTGGTGACCAATCACCATAACCGTTTTATCTTGAAAGCTAGCCAATCCTCCTATTATTGCCTGGTCATCAGCAAATGCTCTATCGCCATGAAGCTCAATAAAATTTTTCATAAGGGCATTAATATAGTCCAGAGTATACGGCCTGTCAGGGTGACGGGCAATCTGCATTCTCTGCCATGCTGTAAGATTCTGGTATATTCTTTTTTTAGTTTCAAGTGTCTTTTTCTCAAGTACTTTTATCTCATCAGAAAAATCTATATTTTCTGTAGAAGCAAAGGCTTTCAACTCTTCTATCCTTTTCTCCAGCTCTATGATAGGCTTCTCAAATTCAAGACCATTTGTCGTCACTTTTTGTCTCCCTGTGTCTTAATTATAGTTACAGGTGTTTCAACGGGCACAAGGTCAAACAACTCTTCTACGTCCTTATTATACATTCTTATGCATCCTTCTGTAGATTGTTTTCCGATGCTGTCAGGCTCTATTGTTCCATGTATCCCATAGCCTTTTTCTGTTATTCCCATCCAGCGGTTGCCAAGTACATTTTTAGGGCTATCTGCTGAAACAATGGCTCCTGCGGTATACCAAGTAGGATTTTTTAATTTATTTACTATTTTAAAATTCCCCAGAGGTGTGCCGTCATGAGCTCCAGTAGCTACTGTATAGGTTTTTAAAATTTTCCCATTATTTTTTAGGATAAGCTTATTAGACTTTGTGTATACCTCAATAGAAAAGCCGGATCCGGGAGTTATTTTTAATCTCTTCTCAGGTCTTATTACAGTATCTTTCAACTTATTGCTTTTCATAATCAAATCAACAGTAGTATTAAATTGTTTAGCAATTGAGCTGATGCTATCTCCAGCTTCTACTTTGTAAATCACACTGTCTTTTGTAGGGATAGGGGAGAAGATAAGTCTTACGTTTATGTCTTCAATCTCTCTGCGCGCTGTATTTTTTAATTCGTCGTCATCTGATTTCAGCATAATCTTCTCGAACAGAGAGAGAGCATTTAGGAGTTTTCCTTGCAGTTTATAAACGCGAGCTTTGGCATACAGAGCATTAAAAAAGATGTTACTATTAGGATATTCGTTTAATATCCTGTCATATAGGGTCTCTGCTTTTTTAAGATCATCTTTTGTCTGTGCCAATTCACCCAGTTCAAGTAATGTTTCGTCGATATATTCTGAATTTTTGAATTGGTCTGTAATTCTGTCGAGAAGAGTCTCAGCATTTTTTAAATTCCCCATTTCTTTGTTGCATATAGCAAGTCTATAAACAAGTTCTGCCTGTTTTTCTTTGGATGCAAATTTATGCTTTTGACTTTTATTTAACAGATCAGCATAGATAGTCTTTGCTTTTTCAAAATCACCTTTATTATAAAACATGTCTGCTTTTTTATACTGATTAGAAATGTCTTTTTGAAGGAACAAAGAATATGCCTGCCATCCAACGTAAATAGCAATTATTAGTATCATAGTAACTAATATAAATTTCGTATTCTTTTTTTTCATATCTGTCTCCCTTTCTAGAATTTACTTCTACTAAAGTCCAAGATCATTTCCGACACCGTTCTATGCCTTTTATTTGGATTCGTTTCTATTGCCTTCATCACGCAATTTTCAATATTTTTTGGTATGCTGGAATCGTAATAAGAGACTAATCTTGGTCGTATATGTATATCGATGTGAGCTCTCATAATTGTGTTTTTATCATTAGCTTGATAGGGAACTTTGCCGGTTAACATTTCATATATGGTGATTCCATAAGAATATATGTCTGTTCTCTTGTCTGTGTGTCTTTTTCTTATCTGTTCGGGAGACATGTACGTAGGTGTGCCGTCAATAAAGCGGTTACGTGTGAAGATACTTAACCTGTTGTAACGCGCCAGACCAAAATCTATAATTTTTACTTCATTATTTTTCGAAACCAGAATATTTTCAGGCTTTATGTCACGATGGATTATGTTATTTTCATGGAGATAATCTAGCCCCTTTCCTATCTGTAAAATGAGATCATATCTCTGAAGTTTTTCAATTTTTTTATAGAGCAGGAGCCTTTTTAGATCTTCCCCATTAATATATTCCATCACCATATAAGGCATTCCATCTTCTTTCCCAAAATCCATTACTCGAATTATATTTGGGTGATTTAGCTTTTTTAGCATCTTAGTTTCTTGGATGAATCCTTTTATTGCTCTGCGGCTTGTGCCGGATTTCCTGAGCATCTTAATTGCTACCATATCATTTGTTATAGGATCACTTGCTTTGTATATGTGAGCAACTCCACCTGACTTAATAATATTCTGAATTATATATTTACCAAATTTTTCTTGTGTCATTTTTCCAACGACCTTTACTTAATGGGTATTTTTAAGCTATCCCAGTATTTTATCAGATTACTTAATTCAATATCTATATTAAAATTATCTTTAAGATTATAACTTAAATTAATGTTCTTTTGCATACAAATTCTGCTCAGTAGCTCCGATATAAATTTTATATCGTTTTGCAGTATAATTTTACCATGAGGAGTGATGTCAGAAGATATTAGATTAAAGGAGAGCTTTATTCTGTCCTGATCAACAACATCAAACTTTATTTTGAGGTTTTTTATTTTATTTAGATCAGGAGATGTTGCCAAAGAAAATCCAAGGCTGCTGGAGTATTTATTCAATAGACGAAGCAATAGATTGTTTTTGTTTTCCAATGTAATATACCCATCAGTTTTATCGTTTAATGTTGCTTGAGTATTTAGATTGTTAAAGTTTCTTTTTGCATATTCAACAATATTTAGTGCAGAACCAACGACTACATTATCTTCAATAAAAGTATATGCTGACAACTCTCCTCTTTTCTTTCTGTTTTCATTGTAAACAATACCTGTCTTGCTTTTTACTCCATCCGCTCCCTTAATATGTTTGTTTAAAAGACCAGATAAAATTGTCTTTCGCAACATTTTGCTGCTTTTTTTGTCTCCAATCCTAAGAGATACTGCTAGATCTCCTATTTTCATAGAGATATCAGAGGCTTCACTTACTATATGCCCTGTAATAAAATATGTGGTTTCTCCTGTGTCGGATATATATATATTGCCCCAGATTTTATCAAAAACAGGAAGAGATATATTCGAAATTTTCAGATCTCTGTTCTGAACAATTCTGCTTTGCACAAAGGATTGTATTATTAAATCAGCAGCTGATTTCAATCCTTTATCATCATAATCAATTCGCAAGAAAAATCTCAGACAATTATCCGGTTCTGTTAATAGATAGCTTTCGTTACCTTCCTGGGCATCAGATATGCCAGAATAATATCCCATTAAGATGGCAATGATGAGAATTGGCTTTATGATATATTGAGAAAAAAGGTTCACTATTTATCCGGCTCCATCAAGTATTTATCGTAGTTTTTGTTTCTTTTGTGCGCCTTAACTCGACCTGCAACATGTCCTCCCAGTATTGCTCCTAAATACACAGGATAAAATGGAAGCACAAAAAGATTTGATGCTTCTCGTCCAACATAGGATCCAAAAGCAGGGAAGAGCACTTTATAAGACTCTAGCTCATTGTCTTTCTCTTTTTTGTAGTATGTATATCTTATAGCATCTTTGGTTGCTCTGTATTCAAATATTTCTGTCCAGATGGGCACCATATACAGGAGGTTGTAGGTCCCTTTTAGCTTTCGCCGTGAAAAATCCTTTGCATGACCACATTCATGATAGGCAATGGATGATAGATTAGAATATATATTTACTGTGTCTGTATACGGATTGTAAGAATCTCCTCCAAATAAAATACCAGGGTATATCATATAATTAATCCATGCTATTATGCCGAAAGTCCATCTGTATCCTGCGCCTACTCTATAGTTTTTTCTTAATCGTCTAAACTCTCTCATTGGATTATATTGATTAATTCGAATCTTAACGTCCCATAAATTATTAGTTTTTAGGTATTCTTCAATATCATCAATTACTCTCTGAGAAATCCAGTGCTTATCAATATTCCAGTTCCATAGAATCAACTTTGAAGGCAAAGAGAAGACATAGTGGCCTAATGCATTTATAATTTTTATTTCTTTCCCTATTTCTATCCGAGGGTATCTTGAGTCAGAAACAGGCTCATTTCTTTTACCTACATATGGCTTTCCTTTGATATAATGGCCTGGTGGCGTTGCGCAACTTGAGCAAAAGAATATTGAAATAAATACTATAATCAGACATCTTTTCATTTTGCTTTTTTTGCCAATTCCAAATCACTTAGAATATATCACAACAGGCTTCAATCGTCAATTCAGGCAAGGATTTTTTTAATTGAATAAATAACTAACCAAGGATAAACTAACAAATAAAAATAAGTTGAAGTAAATATATGAATCCATTAGTAATTAAAAAACACCCTAATAAAATTCTCAGAGAAAAATGCACGCAGGTAGAAAAGATTACGAATAGAGAGAAAAAACTTTTTGACAAGATGTTTCTTACAATGAAATATTTCTGTGGCATAGGATTAGCTGCGCCTCAAATTGGTATATCTAAAAGATTAATTGTTGCCTGTGTCGAGGAAAGAACTATAAAATTAGCTAACCCTGAGATTATTGATATAAGAGGCTCGGATAATATGGTGGAGGGTTGTTTAAGCATTCCTGATATTACAGTTGATATAAAAAGACCTTTTGAGGTTGTTGTAAAAGGATTAAATGAGAAGGGAAAAAATATAGAAATAAAGGCTAAAGGACTTTTAGCAAGAGTCTTGCAGCATGAAATAGACCATTTAAAAGGCAGATTAATTATTGATTACAGAGTTGAATAGATGCATATAGCAGAAAACTATCAAATAATTAGAGAAGAAATTCCAGACAACGTAACTATAGTTTTAGCAGGTAAGACAAGGACCAGAGAAGAGATTGAAGAGGTTATAGATGCTGGAGCGACAGACATTGGGGAAAATTATGTGCAGGAAGCTGAAAAAATGTATGATTCTTTGGGTGAAAAAGCAAAAAAGATTAGATGGCACATGATAGGATATTTACAAAAAAACAAGATCAACAAAGCGCTTAGAATTTTTGATGTTATACAAACAGTTGATTCTTTAGAAAAGGCAGTAGCTATTGATAAAAGAGCACAAGGGATAGGGAAAACAGTTTCCGTATATTTAGAAATAAACATTGGCAGCGAAGTGACAAAAGCGGGTGTAAAACCGGAGTATGAAGTTATTAAAAATTTAGTTAGAGAAATTGCAAAACTTGAACATTTGAGTTTAGAAGGCCTGATGACAATGTGCCCTCGATTGGGGGATCCCGAAGATTCGAGACCTTATTTCAGAAAAATAAAAGATGTTTTTGAAAGGGTAAAAATGATTAGTCTACCAAGAGTTAAAATGGAGACATTATCTATGGGAATGTCAAATTCTTACAAGATAGCCATAGAAGAAGGAAGTAATATGATTAGATTAGGAACGGTTGTCTTTGGGGAGAGAAATAATGCCCACTTATGAGTATGAGTGTTTAAAGTGTGGTTATGAATTTGAGAAATTTCAAAACATGAGTGACGAACCAGTTAAGAAATGTTCGAAATGTAAAGGGAATGTTAGAAGACTAATAGGTGCTGGAGCAGGAATTATATCCAAAGGATCATCACAGGATATACCATGTTGCGGAATGAATGCTGCCTGTGCCAACGCCAAGTATTGCGAAGGATGCAAAACCTGATATGTTAAGACAAATTTCTAAGGAATTAAAAAGGCATGTTCCGTTTACTATGTTTGGAGCCGTTACAGGCATTATCATCATGGTTATAATGGTTTTTTCCCATGCTTCCAAGGAGGCTTCTAATGCAATTTTTTACACTTTGCATCCCACCCATGTTGTCTTGAGCGCGTTTGCAACAATATCTATGTATAAACTGCATGGAAAAGGCAAGCTCTGGGTGGCAATTCTTATTGGTTATACAGGCTCCATTGGAATAGCTACATTAAGTGATGCTGTAATCCCTTACCTTGGAGGAGGTTTGCTTAATGTTCCAATGGAATTTCATGCGCCATTTATAGAGACTGCAAAGATGCCATTTATTGGAATTGCAAAATGGAAGATTGTGAACTCTGCAGCAGTACTTGGAATTGTAATCGGTTATTTAAAACCTAAAACTAAATTTCCGCATTTTGGACATGTTTTATTAAGTACATGGGCATCCTTATTTGGTTTCACAGCGTTCGGCATAGCAAATTGGATTCCTTTACTTCCTTTTGTTTTTCTGTTTTTATTCCTCGCAGTTTGGCTACCCTGTTGTGTAAGTGATATTATATTTCCTCTTTTATTTGTAAAAGAAAATCAAGAAGATTAGAAAACGGGATGAAAAGCTTAATTGAGATGGCAGGAGGTAAATAAAAAGTGAATTGCGCTAATACAAAGGGAATATTCCGTATCATTCAGTCTATTCCTTCAAAAAAAGGCTGGTTGGAGCGTGATAAAAAGGAGGTGATAGACGATGTTAGATCAAAATAAATCACAGCTTATTATTTACCAGACCGAAACAGGTGAAACTAAGATTGACGTGAGGTTCCAAGATGAAACGGTATGGCTGTCTCAACAGTTAATGGCAGAACTATTTCGGACAACCAAGCAAAACGTAAGTCTTCATATTAGAAATATTTATGAAGAAGAGGAATTGTCGCCTCAAGCAACTGTCAAGGAATTCTTGACAGTTCAAAAAGAAGGCGAACGAAAAGTTAGACGTAAAGTAGAATTTTATAATCTCGATATGATTATATCTGTTGGGTATCGCATTAAGTCTAGGGTAGCAACTCATTTCAGACAATGGGCAACACGTCATTTAAGGGAATATATAGTTAAAGGGTTTGTTTTAGATGATGAGCGGCTTAAGAATCCGAATCAGCCGTTTGATTATTATGATGAGTTAATTAGACGTATTCAGGATATACGAACATCCGAACGGCGTTTTTATCAAAAAATCACAGATATTTATGCCACAAGCGTTGACTATGACCCAACAAATGAAATGAGTATTGATTTTTTTAAGACCGTTCAAAATAAGATGCATTGGGCGATTACAGGGAAAACCGCTGCAGAAATTATTCATAAAAGAGCAGACAGTAAGAAAGCAAATATGGGATTAACAAGTTGGCGGGGAGTAAAAATTCGCAAAGATGATGTAGAAATTGCGAAAAACTATTTAGACGAAAAAGAATTGATGGCTTTAAATAATTTAGTTGAACAATATTTGATTTTTGCAGAGGGACAGGCAATGAGACGTATTCCAATGTATATGAGAGGTTGGATTACTAAGTTGGATTCCTTTCTGCAACTCAACGAAAGAGAAATATTGATGCACGCAGGGAAAATATCGCATCAGATTGCCATGGAAGCCGCAGAGAAGGAATACGAAAAATATTCTAAAAAAAGACAGATTGCTTATGACAAAAGAGAAAATTCTTTTGATGTATTAGTTAACGAAACGAAGAAAATAGAAAGTAAAAAAGGGACACATACAATGTTAACATCAAAAATGGTCAGGGGATAGACGCACCTGTTTGGTAATTGTTTGTAGGGGCACAATATCTTGTGCCCTTTTTTTATGTCATTGCGAAGAGCGAAGCGATGTGGCAATCTCTTCGTAATTCTCCGATTTTCATATTGTAGGGGCGGGGCTTGCCCCCGCCCTTTTTTCTTTATGATTTTGGGATGGTGGAGTATAATTGGAGTTTGAAAGAAGAAGAAAGACTATGCCAAGAATAAAAGATATACCAAAAATTGATCGGCCAAGGGAAAAGTTTCTCAAAAAAGGGCCAGAGGCTCTTTCTAAAAGTGATCTTTTGGCAATCCTTTTAGGTAGTGGGATAAAGGGCAAAAATGTTAAACAGCTTTCAGAAAATATAATAAAAAAATTCGGTAAAAACTTTTTAAATATAACTGTTGATGATTTATTAAAAATTTCAGGAATTGGTCAGGCCAAAGCTTTGCAAATCGCTTCTGCTGTTGCTTTAGTAAAAAGATATTATGACGAAAAAGAGCCAAAAAGAAATCTCGTTTTATCGGTCAATGACGCAATTGCTTTAACCTCTGACTTAAAAGAAAAGAAAAAAGAATATTTGATTTGTCTTTACTTGAATGCAAGAAATGCTTTGCTGAAGAAGGATATTATATCAATCGGTACTCTTGATAAAAGCCTAATTCATCCAAGAGAAATTTTTGGTCCTGCCGTAGAATTGCGATCAGCAGGTATTATATTGGTTCACAACCATCCCTCAGGCGATCCGTCACCAAGCAAACAGGATATTGATATTTTTAACAAGATTATTGAAGCTGGCAAGATAATGGGAGTCAATATTATTGATATTATCATTATTGGCGACGATAAAATCTACAGTTTTTTCAAAGATTTACAGCAGGGTAAAAGCACTGATTATGTTTCAGACGGCATACAGTATTCGCTTTTTGATTTACTAGAAGCAGAAACATCTGCCTACACTCCCGCAACTACTAAAGTTAATAAAATTTATTTTTCACTAAAAAAAAGAAATATTGTAGGGAAATTTCAAATACAAAATCGACGTTTTCTTGGGAACAAATATAAACTTCTTGGTTTCATTGAGGATATTGTTAATGAAAAATGCAATGGATTTAATTCCTTTTGCGATATATTTGCTGGTACTGGCGTTGTAGGCGAGCGGTTTAATGAAAAAGATATAAAAGTTATCAGCAATGATTTATTATTTAGCAATTACTTCCCTCTAAAAACTTTTCTTGGCTCTACACAAATAAACTTGGATACTCTCAAAGAAAAAATTGATTTATTGAATGACTTAAAAGTCAATCAAGACAATTATTTTTCTATTCACTACGGTGATACTTATTTTACCTTGGAGAATGCAAGAAAAATAGGTGTCATTAGAGAAAAGATTGAAGAACTTGCAAGCAATAAAGATGAAAAAGCCGCACTTATAACTGCCTTGCTATACGCTACCGATAAAGTTGCAAATACAGTTGGACACTATGACGCATATAGAAAAAAATTAGATACAATACAGCCAATACAGCTTTTAGTGCCTGACATTGCTTTAGATAGTAACAGCAATAATGAAGTTCTACGAGAAGATGCGAATTTACTTATTCGAAAAATATCTTGTGATGTTTTATATATGGATCCGCCTTACAATTCGCGCCAGTATTGTGATGCTTATCATTTGCTAGAGAATCTTGCAACTTGGAAAAAACCGCAGGTGTATGGAAAGGCAAAAAAAATGGATAGGTCTCGTATAAAAAGCGATTACTGTTTGAAAGCCGCCATGAGAGCATTTAATGATTTAATTAAAAATGCAAACTGTAAACATATTTTAATTTCGTATAATAATACTGGTGAATCAAAAGACGGAAGATCAAACGCGCGTATAAAGGATGAAGAGATTATAAATATACTCAAAAATAAAGGGGATGTTGAAATTTTCGAAAGAGATTATAAAGCTTTTACAACAGGCAAAAGTAATGGTAATGGAAACACTGAACGTGTCTTTTACTGTAAAGCAACAAAATAACTATGAAAAAACCTTGGTCAATAACAACAACACTTCGGAATCCTGAAAGATTAAGAAATTTCTTAACTGTTTTACAGCAGCTAGAAAATCTTGAATGGAATTTGGAAAATCAAAAGAAATACCAAATTCTCTTAATCAAAAACAGAATTTATGGATATGGAAGCGTGCAATTTTATAATGGATTATTCCAAGAACAAATTGATTTGATAGATGATCAAACAAAAGAAATCCCTTTTGGAAAAGCAGAAGAAATTTTTAATACAAAAAACTATGAAGACTCAGCCATGAGAGGAAGGCAGTCAATAAATCCTCTCAAAAAAATTGGGCTAGTTTCCATAAAAGATAAAAAAATATTCATAACAAGTTTGGGGAAGTCATTTTTAAAAGATGATTTCGATTTTGGAGAA
The DNA here is from genome assembly GCA_030652805.1 of bacterium. Classification (NCBI taxonomy): domain Bacteria; species bacterium. The sequence goes on from JAUSPT010000100.1 coordinate 23,654, forward strand.
ATATTTTTTAGAAGTTTTATAAAATGGCAAATCCCGAATCCTGACAGCAGTGATTATAAACTTGAAGATGGATATGATATAAAACCATTTATAGGAGTTTTGCATCTTATTCAAAAAGTTAATGAAAAGTCTTTAAAGTTAGGGAAAAAAGCAAAAGGTATTAGTAAAGGGGAATTTTCTTTATTTGCCCCAACTCTCGTAACTTTTTCAAATATAGATTGTTATGCTAAAAAAATTATTAAATTAAGAAAGAAAATGGAAGAAAAAACCAAACAAGAACAAAAAACGATTTTTAATAATTATAAGAAAGTTTTTGCACAAGAATTTTTGGAATCATCAAATGTGGAAGAAACAAACAAACTCTTACAAAATCTAAAAGATTATGGAGATAATGCAATAAGGTATTTTCGTTTAACTCGCTACATTTATATTCGTGGTGGCGGATTTTATATTGATTTAGAACCAAGAAGATCAATTGAAATTGAAAATTTACTCAGCTTTGATAATGGACAATCAAAAACCTTTAAAAATAAAGAAGAATATTTAGACTATATTGCTGACATTTCACAACCAAAACTGTCTTGGGAAACAAAAGAAAAATTTATTGAAATTATTTCTAAACTTCTAGAAGACATAAAATCTTACGAAGAACAATTAAACATAACCTCAAGAGAAATTTTAGATTTTAAAGATTTGGAAGAAGATTGTCTAAAAAACTATATTACAGAACTAAGACAATATAGAAGAGAATTACAAGACAAAGAAAATCACTTAAAATCACAAGATATTGAACAAATTGATGAATATATAAAGAATCTCGAAAATATTTTTGATTTTGAAGATAGACCAATTTTACTGGAAAAATTATCTGCCCTTGGATTAAACGCTTTAAACGATGCTTTAAAAATCAAACCAAATTACCCTGTTGGGGATGACAATGAGCCGACTTTTACAGCGCCAGCCAATACGCCAGATATTGAATGTTTTTATGAGAATTTTAACGCAATTTGTGAGGTAACAATGCTTACGAGCAAGGATCAGTGGTATAATGAGGGGCAACCAGTAATGAGGCATTTGAGAGATTTTGAAAGCAAACATCAAGACAAAAAATCTTATTGTTTATTTATAGCTCCAAGACTTCATCGGGATACAATCAATACGTTTTGGACAGCTATAAAATATGAATACGAAGGAAGTCCACAAAAAATAATTCCGTTATCAATAAATAATTTTGTATTACTCTTAAAAATCTTAGTTCAAATAAAATTAGAGAATAAGTTTTTAAGACACAATGAACTTGCACGTTTGTATGATGAAATACTGGATTCCTCAAAATTTTTTAATAACTCTAATAAGTGGTTAAGAAATATTCCCAACGCCATTTCTTCATGGCAAAAAGGCCTTAGTTTTTAACTATGAGTATGAAAAAAAATATTATTTACAACGATGATTGCATAAAAATACTTAATACAAAAATTGATAAAAAATCAATTGATCTTATTTTTGCTGACCCTCCTTATAATCTTTCTGGCAATGGGTTGAAGTGGGAAGGAAATAAAACGGGTGGGGACTGGTATATGGTAAATGAAGAATGGGACAAAATGACCGCTCCTGAATATATGCAATTTACAAGAAAGTGGATTGGAGCTTGCCATAAAATTTTAAAAGATACTGGTTCAATTTATATTGCTTGTAGTTATCACAATATTGCTGAAGTAATGATTATTTTAAAACAGCTGGATTTTAAGATAAATAATATCATTACTTGGTACAAAACAAATGCTATGCCAAATATGACAAGGCGAATCTTTACTCATTCTACAGAATTTATTGTTTGGGCGGTAAAAGGTAAAAAGTGGATTTTTAATTACGAGGAGCTTAAAAAGATTAATCCGGAAAAACAAAAAGATGGGTCGTTAAAACAAATGCGAGATGTGTGGTCTTTGCCTTTGGTGCAAGGTAAAGAAAGATTGAGAGGGAAAGATGGTCGAGCTTTGCATCCAACACAAAAACCAGAGGAGGTGCTTAAACGAATTATTGTTGCCTCTTCTAATAAAGGCGATTTAGTTTTAGATCCATTTTTAGGAAGCGGCACAACTGCGATAATAGCAAAAAAAATGGGAAGAAATTGGATTGGAATTGAGAGAAGCAAAAAGTATATAGAGATGGCAAAGAAGCGGATTGATGTGAAATTAAAGAAATAAAACATAGGGGCTAATTATGAACAAAATAAAACTTGATCTTACATATTGCTATGGAATAAAAATCGTTGAAAGTGGAATAAATTAACATGAGAATCAAACAATTAATACTTAAAGATTTCGGCCCTTTCAATCGCTACAAGATATCATTTGTAGAAGAAGATGAAATCTGCATGCTGCTGACAGGAAAGAACAATGAAGGAAAATCTAGCATAATAAATGGATTAAAACTCCTTAATGATGCAACAAAGGTCATAAACAAGAAAAAACAGGAAATAAAGATTGACGGAGACTACTATTACAAACTTCTTCAACAAGACACAGAAAATTTTCTTGTTGGTAGAATGATTCATAACTATAAAGAAAATAGGGCGGAGATTATTGGAATCTTTCAAGGTGGTTTGGAAATTACCGTATACTTAGACCCTATCGAAAATATGATATTTGCAAATTTTGAAGGTTGCATCCCTGTTGATGTACATAACATTTTCGGTTTCATACCTCCCCTTGGACCACTGAATGAGAACGAAGACATAATTACAAAATTATCCTATCTCAAAGCAAGTATTGATACTTCTCTTGCACCTCGACATCTTAGAAACCACTTTTATCAAATTCTCACTAAAGACGAATTGGCTCTTGTTAGGCAACTTATAAAGAGGTCTTGGGTAGGCATTGAACTACTTGACTATGAGCTTAACTATCAACAAGGGAAAATATATTGCTATTACAAAGAGGGTGGTATTGGTCGTGAGATTTCTTGGGCAGGTCAAGGGCTTCAAGTTTGGTTCCAAATTATTACTCATGTTGTCAGACTCAGGGAATCTTCAATCCTAATACTTGATGAGCCAGAAATTAATCTCCATCCAGAAAAGCAAAACGATATTATAAGAATATTAAAAGATTATTATCATGGAAGTATTATAATCGCAACTCATTCCATTGAATTAATGAACAATGTTAGTGTTAGCCATATCATTAATGTCCAAAAAAAACACAACAAGCCAAAAATTAAATCAACAAAGGATAGGGTTTACTTAAACTTGGTACGGTCTCAAATTGGAAGCAATTTTAATCTAATTGCTTCACAATTCGAAGAGTTTGATATTATTGTTTTCACCGAAGATACATTTGATTTTGACATACTTCAACAGATAGCATTGGATTATAAAATAAGGAAAAAAGCTTTCAATATTCCAATTTATGGTTTTAGCGAATTTAATAAATGTATCTCCTATAAGCACGCATACAAGACACTAATTGGAAAGGACATAGACTATACCCTTGTCCTGGATAGGGACTACTATCCGGAGGAATATCTAAAAAAAGTTACAGAAATCCTTAAAACCTCAAGCATTAAGGTCGTTTTTACGCCAGGAAAAGAAATTGAGAACTTATTTCTATCACCGGATATTCTAACTGCGTTAATTCCAGAAACATCTCATAAAAAATTTTCAAAGATTTGGGATGAAATGTTTGAATCACTTCGTCTGGATTGCTATGGAAGTTATCTCACACTTCATGGCCAATTCTTAGATCCTAAATTAGACACAAAAACTATTGCAACACGTTACACTCCTGTTTTTGAAAAATGCTGGAGTGATACTAAGAATAGGCACAAGATTGTTTCAGGAAAAGAAGCGTTGAAGGTGTTAAGAAAATTTTACAGAGATGAGACTAAAAGTAATCTAAGCCAAAATTTACTTATTGAAAAACTTATTCAAATAGAAAATGAAAACATCAAGCAATTCATTGAAGAAGTTTACCAATTAAGGAAAACCAGGGGACGTTCATAAAAAACATGAAAAACAACCCCAATGCCGACACCAGCGCATTGGAGGCAGAAATTGCCCATCCGGGCCTAACCGAGGAAGAGATTGGGGGGTATTAAATGAGCAAAATAATGGCAGAAAAAAGGAAACCAGGCGACAAGGTAACCGTGACGAAGTAAAAGGACACAGCACCCTTCCTCCAAAATTCATATTAAGGGCACAAGATATTGTGCCCCTACAAAACCCCCAATCAACCCAAAGAACGACACAACAAAGCAAAGGGACAGGCATGCCAGTCCCCTACATAAAAATCACAAAAGAAACCAATCTCTTGGAATGGGCGAATACACGGATTCGCCCCTACAATCTGGAAACAGGGATAATTTTATTTTTCGTAATGACAGAATGGGGATATTCAAACGGGCAGACGCAAGGGCTGCCCCTACAATAACCGCCAGCTAAAGCAGGCGGTTGAGGGGGAGGGGACAAACGAGATTGTTTCGGGATTTCATCCTTCGCAATGACAGAATGGGCAAATAGTTTTGAACGAATGCAGATAAATTGTTTGTCTAAATATTCTGAGTATTCTATAATGTAAAAAAGTTTCTAAGGCATACGGAAAGAATAACTATGATAAAATCAAAGAAAGAGACTCCTGTATCTATATATGATGTAATTATTATAGGAGCTGGGCCGTCCGGTCTGACAGCAGCGATATATACTTCAAGAGCAAGGTTAAAAACTCTATTGCTTGAGGGTCTTTCTGTGTCCAGTCAAGCTCTTGTGACTGATAAGATAGAAAATTATCCTGGATTTCCCGAAGGAATCAATGGATTTGATCTGATAGATAAGTTCAAAAAACAGGCAAAACTCTTTGGCGCAGAATTCGCGGCAGAAGATGTGAATAATATCCACGTCTCTAAACAGCAGAATATTAATAATATCTGGCAGGTTGAGGTAAAGGACAAAACATATCATTCACTATCAGTGATTATCGCTTCTGGTGCCCGGTTCAGAACATTGGGGATAGAGGGAGAGAAAAGGTTGCTTGGAAAGGGAGTGTCCTATTGCGCTGTGTGTGATGGAGCATTCTTCAAAGACAAGGATGTTGTTGTGGTCGGAGGAGGTGATGCGTCAGCAGAAGAAGCATTATTCTTAACCAGATTTGCCAAAAAAATTACCATGGTACACAGAAGAGATAGATTAAGAGCGGCAAAAATTCTGCAAGAAAGGATATTTTCAAATAAGAAGATAAGCATAGTCTGGAATTCAGTCATAAATGAGATTCTAGGCGAGACTAAGGTTCGGGGAGTTAGAATAACAGATCTCAAAGCAAAGAAAGAGACAGATATTTCTTGCGATGGTGTGTTTATCTTTGTTGGACTTGTACCAAATACAAATTTTGTCAAAGACATAATTAAGCTGGATGAAAATGGGTATGTTATTGTTGATAGCAAGATGAGAGCATCACGCGATGGAATATTTGCGTGTGGCGATTGCCGGCAAACCATCTTGCGGCAAGTAGTAACTGCCTGTGGAGATGGCGCATTTGCCGCATTTTCAGCCCAGCAGTACGTGGAGGACTTAAAAGGTACTGCATACAAATGAGTTCAATAAAAGCTACTTTCAAACCAGGAAATCGTTCGGTTTATGTGCTGTCCAATACTTCAATACTGGAAGCTGCGGGCAGAACGGGTATTGTTATTACTTCTCCATGTGGAGGGCAGGGAACATGTGGAAAATGCAGGGTTCATATTATTGAAGGTAATGTTCCTCCAACCTCTACAGAAGAAAAAATATTATCTAAAGAAGATATATCAAGCGGCGTGAGGCTTGCATGTCAGAGTAAAATAACGTCAAACTGTATTATAGATATTCCTCAGACTTCCATGGAATCCGCTCAGCAGATTCTTACAAAAGGCATACAGAGCAAGAAGGAAATTAAGCCAAGTGTTTGGAAAAAATATGTAGAGTTACAAAAGCCAACGCTTGCCAGTCCACAAGCCAATCTCAATCTAATAAGGGAAGCCGTTAATACAGATTTTCATGCAGATATATATGTTATTCGCAACCTTTCAGTAATCTTGAATGAGTCAGATTATAAGGTTACTTGTGTCTTTTCTGATGGAGAATTAATAAGCGTTGAAAAAGGGGATACAACAGGAACGGATTATGGAGTGGCATTTGATATTGGTACAACAACGCTTGTAGGCACACTTCTTGACCTCAATACAGGAGAGGAACTTGCGCTTGTCTCAAGAACAAATCCACAGATAATTTATGGAGATGATGTTATCTCCCGGATAAACTTTACAATAACAGATAAGGACGGCTTGGATAAGCTTTTTTACAAAATAAGCAGAGAAATGAATGATATGATCTCTCAATTATCAAATGAGTCAGGAATAAATATTCACAACATATACAAGGTTGCAATTGCAGGTAATTCTACAATGCAGCACATCTGTCTAAGGGTTACACCAAAAAGTCTTGCTAAAATTCCGTTTAATCTAGTGATTAGAGAACCTGTAGAAGTTAAAGCAAAGAAAATAGGCATTGATATAAATCCGGACGCCCTTGTATATGTTTTGCCCAGCATTGCAGGTTTTGTTGGAGGAGACACAGTTGCGTGCATACTGGCAACACAATTACACACAAAAAAAGCCCTTAAATTAATTATAGATATAGGTACAAATGGAGAAATAGTACTTGGCAATAATAAGAAAATAATTGCTGCTTCTACAGCTGCAGGTCCGGCATTTGAAGGAGCGCGCATATCTCAGGGGATGAGAGCAACTATTGGAGCGATAGAAAAGGTAATTATCAATGAGGACGTTGAATACAATGTTATTGGAAATGTAGTACCATTTGGAATATGCGGTACCGGTCTAATTGACGGAGTGGCAGAATTATTAAAGGCAGGAGTAATTGATGAGACTGGCAGGATAGTTTCTCAAATCGAATACAAAGGGAATGAGAATATCCGAAGACGAATCATAGAGACTGAAAAAGGGAATGACTTCCTGCTTGTTGACGGACATGCTGCCAGAAGCAAGCGCCCTATTTTTATCTCGCAAAAAGATGTGCGCGAACTTCAGCTTGCAAAAGCGGCTATTGCAGCAGGAATAAAAATACTGCAGAAGGAATTGAATGTTACAGATAAAGATATCTCTGAAATATATCTTGCGGGAGCGTTTGGCAATTTTATTCGCCGCACAAATGCAAAGAGAATAGGTTTAATCCCAAACATTCCTTCAGAGAAGATTGCTTTTGTAGGAAATGCGTCATCTTCCGGAGCAAAACTTGTTCTATTATCCTATGATATGGAAAAGGAAGCGGAACATATTTCTACACAAACTAATTATATAGAGTTGTCTGCCAGAAGCGATTTTAATGAAAACTTTATGAATGAAATAGTGTTTCCCCTTCTCTGTCAAGAGAAGGGGATAGGGGATGAGTTAAAAGAAAGGAGAACAAAGTGGAAATCAAAGTAGATGACACAAATTTTAAGCAGGAAGTATTAGAATCAGATATTCCTGTCCTTGTGGATTTTTGGGCAGAGTGGTGCGGCCCCTGCCGTATGATTGCTCCGGCAGTTAAAGAGATAGCTGAAGAATATGATGGTAAGTTAAAAGTCTGTAAATTAAATGTTGATGAAGCGCCAGGAATATCTTCAGAATACGGCATTATGAGCATACCTACTTTAGCTATTTTTAAAGATGGTGCTGTAGTAGACAAGGTTGTAGGTGTAGCTTCCAAGACAGAACTTGTTTCTAAAATTACGCCTTATGTTTAATACTTCTATTTTTGGACCTGTCCCCTCAAGAAGATTGGGATTTTCACTGGGAGTAGATCTGGTCCCTTTCAAGGTATGCAGTCTTAATTGTATCTATTGCCAGCTTGGGAAAACAACATGCAAGACAGTTGCAAGAAAAGAATATGTATCCTGTGATAAGATCTTAACTGAATTAGAAAAAGTATTAATAAATTCAAAAACCATTGATTATATTACCTTATCTGGCAGTGGGGAGCCTACACTCAACTCAAAGACGGGCGAAATTATAAGAAAAATAAAAGAGATGACAACTATCCCTGTAGCAGTTATTACTAATGCTACACTGCTTAGTGATGATGCATTAAAAAAAGACCTGCTGCCTGCGGATTTGGTGGTGCCTTCTCTTGATGGAGCGACACAAGATGTATTTGAGAAAGTAAATAGGCCCTGTACATCTTTGAAAATAGAAAAGATAATCAGAGGAATGATTGATTTTAGTAAAGCGTATGAAGGTAAAATATGGCTTGAAATAATGCTTGTTAAAGGCATAAATGAAAATGAGGATGAATTAAATGCTTTAAAGGCTGCAGTAGGTCAAATTAAGCCTGATAAAATTCAGCTAAATACTCCTGTTCGTCCTCCGTCCGAAGAATATGTAAGGGTATTAAGCAGCAAAAAGCTTTTTGAAATAAAAGAATTTTTTGGGAATAAGTGTGAGATTATCGCCAAGTTTACGAAAAAGAGACATAAGGCATATCTCAAGGATGTAGAGGATGAAATTCTTACTCTGATCAATCGTCGTCCTGTAACGTCTAAGGATATATCGTCTTCCTTGGGTTTGCACATTAATGAGGTTATAAAATATGTAGAAGATTTGGAAAAGCAAAAGAAAATAAGCTCAAAAATCTATCAGGGAAAGAGATATTTTCAAAAATGAATCTGATAATAAAGGGATTTATTCAAACCTCGCTTCTTGACTGGGATGCTAAAATCGTCTCCACACTTTACACGCCGCACTGCAATTTTCGATGTCCTTACTGTCAAAACACTGGGCTTATTATCAATCCCGAAAAGTTAGAAACCATTTCTTTTAGAGTAATTAAGGAGTATTTGCGCAAAAATAATAGATGGATTGATGGAATATGTTTAACAGGCGGCGAGCCATGTATGTATGAAGATTTGCCGAAATTTATTCAAAAAATACGAGAGCTTGATATAATGGTGAAGCTTGACACTAATGGGGGATTTCCCGATATGCTTGCAGAGGTAATTGAGAGAAAATTAGTGAATTACATAGCTATGGATATAAAGGCGGCTCTGGATTTCACGTCATATTCCAAATCTACTGGTATCAAGAATCCCTTGATTTTGGAGAAAGTTAAGAATAGTATTAGATTAATAATGAAATCTGATATTGATTATGAGTTCAGGACTACTGTAGTGCCGACTTTACATGAAGAAGAAGATATATTGAGAATAGCTAAATTTATCAAAGAGGCAAGAAAATATGCTCTGCAAAATTTTTCAGCCCAAGGAGAGATATTAGACCCAAAATTTAAGAAAATTAAACCTTATCCAATAGAAAAACTGAATAAGATCCAGAAACTGGTTTCTCCTTATGTAGAGAAGTGTGTGGTGAGAGGAAGTTAAAAATATGAATAAAATAGCGATATATCCAGGTACTTTTGATCCCATAACTCACGGACATATTGACCTTATCAAAAGAGGTATTAAAACATTTGATAAATTAGTTGTTGCAGTTGCGCATAATCCTGACAAAAATCCCCTTTTTACGGTTTCTGAAAGAGTGGACATGTTAAAGGAAATCACAAAGGATATGAAGAATGTGAAAGTTGACGATTTTGGAGGGCTTCTTATTGATTATGTACGCATTAAAGGGGCAAATGTTGTTTTAAGAGGCATTCGTGCCTTTTCTGATTTTGAGTATGAATTTCAGATGGCATTGATTAATCGAAAACTATCTCCGGAAACAGAGACAATATTTATGATGCCAAATGAGTCCTTTTCCTATGTCAGTTCCAAGATAATAAAGCAAATTGCATCCATGAACGGAGATATCTCCAAATTTGTTCCAGAAGTTGTAGAAGAATATCTGAAGAAGAAATTAAATTCCTAACCCATTGCTGGGCAGGCGGTTTATAATATCTTTCAGGGTTAACTTATCAAGGATCTCTGTTTCAGCTTTCCTTGCATCAGAAAGAATATCTTTTAGATATTTTGTGGTGTTATCCTCTGTAATTTTAGGTATGTTTTCTCCATATCCTCTAAATACATCCAAAACTTTTCCGGCAGTAATTGCTTCTATAGAGAATGAGGGTTGATATGAAGACTCTCTGCCGCTAACCTCGTTAATCAACCCGCCTTCCGCAAGCTGGAAAAGGATCTGATTTACAAGTCTTATTGATACATCAAGCTTTTTGGAGAGTTGAGCAGCTGTTAGTGGCTGTTTCGCTTTATAAAAGTTACTGGCTATACTTATCATAATTCTTAGTCCAAGAAGTTCTTTGCATTTTGGACTTATAGATAATGATTTTCCTTCTCTTGTGTATGTTCTCACATTTTGATGCGCAAAGGATATTTCTGCACCAAATAGGACTATTAGCCAGCTAATGTAAAGCCAGATAAGAAAAACCGGAATAGAAGCAAATGTCCCATAGATTGCACTATACCTTGAAACACCTATCTGAAAGTGAATGTGTCCCCATTGAGCAAACTGCCACAAAGTTCCTCCAATAATCCCTGCTGTTAAGGCAGACGAGAATTTCACTTTTGTATTAGGCATAAACATGTAGATAAAAGTGAACACAAGCCACATAGATAAATATGGAGTCATTCTTAACAGTTGATGCATGAGAACTCCGATGAATTCCATACCAAGTATTTTGTTGACCAGACTACTATTTGATAGAAAGGCATTTACGCCTGTTGTACAAAGCGCGAGAATCGGACAGATTAAAATTACGCTCAGATAGTCAGTAAATTTTCTGAATATATTTCTGGATTTTTTAATTCCCCAGATATCGTTAAAGGATCTCTCAATGGTCCCCAACACAATAATTAATGTCCATATTAAAAAGACGAGTCCTACTATACCCAGAGTTTTTAGACTAGTTTTACTGGCAAGATCAATAATTTTCGTTACAATCTCTTGTGTTACTGCAGCCTTCTCAAGCACTATGCTTTTCACTGCATCAAATGCGCCAAAGGCTTTTGATATAGAAAAGATGAAGGCTAAAAAAGGGATTATAGTCAGAAGCGTTACATAAGTTAGTCCAAAAGCCCTGAGCTGACATTTATCTGTAATAAATCCTCTTGCAACCATATATCCCATTTTTAGAATATTATATGCCCATTTTTTAAGATAGGACAGGCCTGAGAGCTCCCTCTCCCACAGATCCTTTAAAATAAAGTTTGTTATTCTTTTTATTATGCTCATAGCTCTACCATCTACTTATTAATATATGTTATTATAACAAGTTATGCAATAATTTGTTATAATATAGTGGCTTTTTTAAAATTGAATGGGAGAAGCAAAGATGAATCCTCTTTATCCTATGAAGAAGGAAAAGGAATTAGTCGCAAGGATTAAACTTGGTGATAACACTGGAGCAAAAACCATTCTTAATAAACTAGTTGGAGAGATACTTTTTGCAAATTCAGGGAAAGGAGATGTGCGTAAAGCACGGATTCTGGAGCTTATTGTTGTAATTTCAAGAGCCGCAGTTGAAGCTGGAGCTAATATGGAGAAGTTATTGGGGCTTAATTATACGTATATAGGTGAATTATCTGAAATAAATGAAGAAGAAGCATTGTATAAATGGATGATAAAGGTGTTCTCTTCTTTTATGGAGGAAGTGTCCAGATCAAGCAATAAAAAGAATATGGCGATTGTAGAGCGCGCAATGAAATGCATGAGAACTAATTACAATAAGAATCTGACATTAAGCAAGATAGCAAAGGCAGCGTGTGTTAATACGTATTATCTGAGCCATCTTTTCAAGAAAGAGCTAGGTATGACTGTTGTTGACTATCTTACTAAGGTTAGGATTGAAGAGGCAAAGAGCCTTTTGCAGAATGATAAAATGAGTATTATTGAAATTGCCTTAGAAGTTGGATATGAAGACCAGAGTTATTTTAGTAAGGTATTTAAGAAGAATGAGCATACAACCCCAATGGTCTATCGTAAGAGAAATCTGATATAAAAAACAATATATTCCCAAAAAAGACAATATATGTCGAGACTTAATTAGTGTTATGTGTATAATTTTAAAATACAATAAAAACTTTTGAAAGGAGAACTGGTTATGGCGGATTTACAGGCAATAGCAGACAGCTTAATTAAAGGACAGGCGCAAGCGGTTTCAGATTTGGTTAAAAAGGCTGTGGATGAAGGTGTTGGTCCTGAAGAAATTCTAACTAAAGGTCTCATTGCAGGTATGAATATAATAGGAGCAAGATTTAAGAAGAACGAGGTCTATGTTCCTGAGGTTCTTATAGCTGCCAGAGCAATGCATGCAGGGATGAGTATTTTGGAACCACTGCTTGCAGAAGCTGGAGTAAAGCCTCTTGGTAGGATAGCAGTAGGAACTGTTAAAGGCGACCTTCACGATATTGGCAAGAATCTGGTAGCTATGATGCTTAAAGGAGCAGGGTTCAATGTGGAAGACCTTGGTGTTGATTGCGATGCTCAAAAATTTATTGATTCTGCAAAGGGTGGAGCACAGATAATAGCTATGTCAGCGCTACTAACAACAACAATGCCTTCAATGAAGACTGTGATAGATACTCTGAAATCCGCAGGAGTTAATGTTAAAACAATGATTGGAGGAGCGCCTATTACACAGGGATATGCTGATGAGATTAAGGCAGACGGCTACGCTCCGGACGCTGCCTCAGCAGTTGATACAGCAAAAGAGCTTATAGCAGCGATTAGCTAGAAGGTATTTCAACAACCTTTTCTCTTGATTTTGTACCTCTGATTATTCTGATATTGTTTTTCTTTATCTTGAAATATTCTGCCAGAACTTTAATCAGAGCTTTATTTGCCTTGCCGTCTACAGCCGGAGCGCTTATGTGCACCTTAAGCTTTCCCTGCTGTTCAGAAACATTATTTTTTTTAGCATTTGGAATTACTCTTATATTTATCAGTTTCATTTTGTCTCCAACTCATCCCCTAGTTAATTTAATAAAAACTACTTGCAGTATAGCAAAATTGGGTTATCATGCAACAAATGAATAAGAAAATGGAAATTCGAAATATTGCTATTATCGCCCATGTTGATCATGGAAAAACAACTTTGGTGGATTTTTTACTGAAGGCAGGAGGGGCATTCAGCTCTCATGAAACAGTTGATGAGCGCGTGATGGACAGTAATGATCAGGAAAAGGAGCGTGGGATTACGATTTATGCCAAAAATGCAGCAATCCATTATAAGGGGACGAAGATTAACATTGTAGACACACCAGGTCATGCTGATTTTGGTTCAGAGGTAGAACGTGTTTTGCAAACAGTGGATGCGACCGTTCTTTTGGTGGATGCCTGTGAGGGCCCTATGCCACAGACTAAGTTTGTTCTTTCTAAGTCATTAGATCTTGGTTTGCCTGTTCTTGTTGTGATCAATAAAATCGATAGGCCCGCTGCAAGGCCGGACAAGGTGGTTGATTTAACCTTTGATTTATTTGGCAGACTTGGGGCGTCTGATGAACAAATGGATTTTCCTTATATGTATACAATTGCCCGTAAGGGAATTGCTATTCGAAATTTAAAGGACGAACATAAAGATATTACTCCTCTTCTGGATTTTATTCTGGAGAATGTTCCGGCTGCGAAAGCAGATACCGAAAAAGATTTTAGAATGCAGCCAGCCACCTTGGCTTACGATAACTTTTTAGGCAGAATAGCGGTTGGCCGTGTTTATGAGGGTAAGGTTACCTCAGGTCAAATGGTGACTGTACTGAATTCTGACGGCGAAAGTCGTTCAGCACGATTAACAAAGATTTTTACATTTCAGGGGCTGAAGAAAGTTGAGGTTTCAGAGGTAGAAGCGGGGGACATTGTTGCAATAGCAGGTATTTCTGATATTTATGTAGGGGAAACTATTACAGATAACCCCGATGTTGAGCCGCTTCCTGCTATTCGGGTTGATCCGCCTGCGCTTGCAATGGATTTCATGGTTAATACTTCTCCTTTTGCAGGGCGAGAGGGGAAGATATTAACAAGCCGCAATATTCGGGAGCGTCTTTTAAAAGAGCTGGAGACCAATGTTGGATTGTCTGTTGAAATGACTAATAATACGGATACGTTCAAGGTTTATGGTCGTGGAGAAATGCACCTTTCGGTTTTAATTGAAAGTATGCGTCGGGAAGGTTTTGAGCTTCAGGTTTCTCAACCGCAGGTGGTGTTACAGGAAATTGATGGCGTTTCTTCTGAGCCGATTGAGTCGGTAATAGTGAATGTACCAAAAAATATGGCTGGAAAAATCATTGAGATATTGTCCTCTCGAAAAGGGATAATGAAAAACATGTCGAATGAAACTGGCAACACGATTATGGAATTTGAAATTCCGACACGAGGACTGCTCGGCTTCCGTTCAACCTTTGTTACTTTAACCAGAGGAGAGGGGACTTTATATCACGCTTTTAGTCATTTTGCTCCTCATTGCGGAAAGATTGAAAAGCGTAAAGTTGGATCAATGGTTTCGGGAGCGACCGGGACAGCAACTGCTTATGCATTATGGAACCTTCAGGAGCGAGGCCCTATCTTTATTCATCCGGTAACGGAGGTGTACGAAGGTATGATTATTGGAGAGCATAATCAGGGGACTGATTTAGCGGTCAATCCTGTTAAGGGTAAGAGCCTTACAAATGTTCGCGCTTCTGGTGCTGATGATGCAATTAACCTGACTCCACCGGTGGAGGTTGAGCTTGAAAAGGCGCTTGAATACATTCAGGATGATGAATATGTGGAGGTAACTCCTAAGAACATTCGCCTGCGTAAGAAGTATTTAACAGAGAACGACAGACGCCGCCACAAAAGAGCATCTGCATCTCGAAAGAAAGTTAAGTAAGAATCTCAGGTTCCTAATCTAGTAGTATCAATCGTATATAATGTCAAGAACGTTTCTATTGCCTTTACAGTTTCTTCTTTGAGTTTTGGAGGGCTGGAAGCTATCCATACAGTAAAGTTATAAAGTTCTTGAGTATCAACCCTCAGCCACTTTCCTTCTTTGTCGAGAAAAACCAGTAATGTCGTTATTGCAATTCTTTTGTTTCCATTCTGGAATGGATGATTTTTAATCATGAGATAAAAAAGAATACTTGCTTTTGATATAAGCGTTGGATAAAAGGACTTCTTTGAGAAACTTTGAAATGGAGTAGCCAGGCAACTTTCTAAAGCATTAGGAAAGCGTGTGGAAAAATCAGGTATTGGTTCATTAAACGACATCATTTCTTTTGCCACTCTAAAAGCAATATATTCTACTTCTTTTACAGTAATTGTCTGCATTATTCTCTACCAAGAAGTTTGAGAACTTCACCGTATTCTTTCACCGTCTTTTTTACGGCTTTATCAATCTCCGCTTTGGCTTCCGGGCCTAAGGCAGTTCCCAATATATTATCAACATATTTCCTTGATATAGCGTAATTCCTTCCAATTTTAACAGCTTTTATCTGGCCTTTTTTGACTTTTGTATAAACCGCAATACGTGTTATGCCTAAAATTTTAGCTAACTCGGGAATAGTAATATATTCACTTTGTTTCATAGCAACCGTCCTTTTTTATTCCTCTCTTTTTAAGAGAGGGTTAGGGTGAGTTAACTCATCCCCTGGCCCTTCTCTTGCAAGAGAAGGGGAAATATTAAACACTTGGATTTGATTAACCTATGTTAACCATGTGCAGGCAGGTTAACATAGAGGTTGTGAGAAGTCAATAGGGAAGCACATATACTGTGTTAGGGGTCGTGTTTTAGTAGTTAATTATTTTTTCAATTCATCTATTAGACGTTTCGCTAGTTTTCTGCTTAATTTAGTCGTTTCCTTTAATAAATCCTCATCTATTACATCAAGTGAAATATCTTTCCCAGTGTCTTTTATTGTAGATGGTCTTATTGTCCTATCGTCTGAATCCATATCCATAATCATAATAAAACCATGATGAGCAAGAATTCGGCGATATTTTTCGTTAAATTTGTTTAAATCGCCTTCTAAGGAAGGATGTATTAGAAATTTATTTTCTTGTATTTTTTGCCCCAATGTTTGTCCTTGGCATGATTTTTTAAAAACCTTTTGTCTCTTTTTTGAACAATCAATGAGAACTCCAAGCAAGTAATCGACTTGGTTGATCCATGCATGAGCTCTACCGTATTCCAATAATAATAGAGGATTGTCTTCTAGCGGTATTTTTATTTTACAAGTCATTTCACGCACACTAAAGAAAACACATATAAGCTATTTATAGTGTAGCAAAATTAGGTTATTATACAATAAATGAATAAGAAATTTGCAAATGTTGTATTTCCAATAGCGGTTGATAAGGAATTTCAGTATGAAATACCTGAGAGCATTGGATATAGGATTGAGGTTGGCATGCGGGTGTCTGTGCCGTTCGGCAGACGTAAGAGCATTGGGTATGTTGTAGGTATTACGGATAAGCCCGTTTATAAGAATCTAAAAGCTATAAGCAGATTGCTGGATAATTTTGCAGTGTTTGATGAAAACATGCTTGAGTTCACAAAGTGGATAAGCAGGTATTATTTTTGCAGCTGGGGAATGGTGCTTGAGACAGCTTTGCCGCCAGGTATGAAAAAAGAAGTCATCTCACGTAAAAAGCAGAGAATTGTATCTGTAGCAAAACCTCAAAAGACAATCTGTTCTGACATTGATTCCAAAAAGATAAAATCTGCTAAACAGATAAAAGTCCTGAAGATATTATTATCTGCTAAAGGGCTTTGTATGGAATGTAAGGCGTTATGTAATATCGCAGGCGTAACAGAAGCTGTTGTGAAATCATTGAAGAAGAATGAATATGTTAGTGTAAGTCATAAGATTTTTTACAGAGACCCGTTTGCTAGAGAGACTGTTATGAACACTCAACATCTTTCTCTGACCAGTGAGCAGGGCAGAGTTTTTAACAAGGTGATAAGTTCTATTAAAAAAGGAGGGTTCAATACCTTTTTGCTGCATGGTATTACAGGCAGTGGAAAAACAGAGATTTATCTTCAGGCAATTGATTTTTGCATAAAAAACAAAAAACAGGCAATTGTACTTGTTCCTGAAATATCTTTGGCTTCCCAGATTATTCAAATATTCAAATCGCGCTTTGGAGACAGAGTTGCCATATTGCATAGCCGATTATCCAAAGGGGAGAGATATGATGAATGGGAGAAAATCAAAAGGGGAAAAGTAGATATTGTTGTTGGTGCAAGGTCAGCAATATTTGCACCGTTTGCCAATCCCGGACTGATAATAGTGGATGAATCACATGAACCTGCATATAAACAAGGAGAGGCGCCCAGATATAATGGCAGGGATGTGGCTATAACGCGCGGAAAGCTCGCTAATATAACGGTTTTGCTTGGAACAGCCACTCCTTCCCTTGAGACATATTATAATATAGAAGTAGGGAAGTATGAACTTATTGAGTTGAAAGAGCGAATAGATAAAAGAAAGCTGCCTGATGTCAGGATTGTTGATATGCAGGATCGCAATGTGAAGATTCCTGAGTCTCAGGTTTTCTCAAAGCCACTGCTACTGGCTATCAAGGATAAACTTTCAAAGAAAGAGCAAATAATATTGTTTTTAAACAGGCGGGGTTTTTCAACATACATTATGTGCTATAAATGCGGCTATGTTGCAAGATGTCCGGAATGTAACGTGTCGCTGGTTTATCATTCACAACAGGATAAAGTGAGATGCCATTATTGCAATTTTGAGGATAAACCTCCAAATATATGTCCTGAGTGCCAGGCCTTCTATGTGAAATACAGTGGTTATGGAACAGAGAAGGTAGAGGAAGAAATATCAAACTTATTTCCTCATGCGAAATATCAGAGAATGGATACGGATACTACAACCCGAAAGAATTCTCATCAGGGAATATTAAGGGGATTCAAGCATCATGAATTTGATATACTTATAGGAACGCAGATGATAGCAAAAGGACTGGATTTCCCAAAAGTTACATTGGTAGGTGTTATTTCTGCCGATACAAGTCTTTTTTTCCCGGACTTCCGCTCAGGAGAAAGAACATTCCAGCTTTTAACGCAGATTGCAGGTCGTTCAGGCAGAGGGCCCGTCCCAGGCGAGGTTATTATTCAAACTTATAATCCAAATCATTTTAGTATTATTGCTTCAAGCACCTATAATTATAATGATTTCTACAAAAAGGAAATGCTTTTCAGAAAAGGTCTTAACTACCCGCCTTTCAGACACATAGTTCTAATAACCGTCAAAGGACATGACAGCGCAAAGGTTGTAAGAGTGTCTAATGGTTTGGTTTTCCTGCTGAAGAAAGAATTGAGCGGTCAGGATTGTAAGCTTCTTGGCCCTGCGCCAGCTCCTATGGCAAAAATAAAGAATCAGTATCGCTGGCATATTCTTATAAAGCATAAGATGCCGGGAAAAATAAACATGTTTATTGAAAGGTCTATGAAGGGACTAAAAAACAGCAAGTTGCAAATGGGCAAAACTAATATAATAGTGGATATTGATCCGATGAATACGCTATAATGAAAACCCCGTTATATGAGTGGCATGTTGCTAATAAAGCGAGAATGGTTGAATTTGGCGGATGGGAAATGCCTGTTTATTATACTACTGTTTCAGATGAACACAATTGTGTCAGAAAAAATGTCGGGCTTTTTGACCTGTGTCATATGGGGCAGATTAGTGTTTCAGGAGATAATGCATTAGAATTTCTGCAACAGATAGCAACTAACAATATTTCTAAAATTACAATCGGACAGGTTCAGTATTCTCTGGTTTGTAATGATTTAGGCGGGGTTGTCGATGATATTCTTGTCTATAGAAAGAGCGATAGCTATCTTGTTGTAGTAAACGCGTCTAACACCCGTAAGGATTTTGAATGGTTTAACGCGCATAAAATTAGAGATGTAGAGATTAGTAATGTATCAAAGAATATTTTAATGTTAGCAGTACAGGGTCCAAGTGCTGAGACGTGTCTTCAGAAGATCGCAAGTATAGATTTAAAGGAAATAAAGTATTATTATTTCAAAATGGGGGAGATAAACGGGACGAAGTCCCTGATATCACGAACAGGTTATACAGGGGAAGACGGGTTTGAAATATATGCAGAATGCGACACGAAGACATGGGAAGCTATACTTGATGCAGGAAGAGAATATGCAATTAAACCAATAGGGCTTGGAGCACGGGATACTTTGCGTTTAGAAGCAGCAATGCCTCTTTATGGACATGAATTAGATATAGATACTAATCCATTGGAAGCCGGATTAGGACATTTTGTAGACAGCAATAAAAAAGAGTTCATAGGAAAAGATGCGATTGAAAGGGTAAAGAAAGAAGGAATAAGGAAAAAACTAGTTGCGTTTCGTATGCTCGAGAGAAGCATACCAAGGCATGGATACAAAATAGTTAAGAATGGTAAAATAGTTGGAAAGGTAACAAGCGGCACAATGTCTCCGACTTTGAAAGAATCAATAGGATTGGGATATATAGAGAAAGAGTACTCGGATTTAAACACAAAGATAGATATTGTTATAAGAGATAAAGGTTATGAAGCAATTATTATAAAAAAGCCATTTTATAAAAGGAAGGAATAGTAATGGGAATAGAGAAAAAGGGATTTAAATTCTTAGAAACACATGAATGGATTAATGTCTCAGGAAATATCGGCAGAGTAGGTCTCTCGAAGCATGCAGTAAAAGAATTAAATGAGGTGATTTTTATTGAACTCCCTGAAGTTGGAGTACAAGTTAGCCAAGGCAAACCATTTGGAACAGTTGAATCCGTTAAAGCTGTTTTTGATTTGAATTCACCGGTAACAGGGAAGGTTATAAATGTAAATCAATCAATAAAAGACAGTCCTGAAAAGGTTACCTCAGATCCCTATGAAGAAGGATGGATGATAGAAATAGAATTATCCGATATTTCTGAGCTCAATTCATTAATGGATTATGAAGAATACAATGGTATATATACCTAATACTTCCAGAGATAAGAAAGAAATGTTTGAGGCTATAGGATGTAAATCTATAGATGATTTATTTATGGAAATAGATCAGAGAGTTAAGTTAAAGGGCAAATTAAAGCTGCCGAAATCCATGTCTGAAATGGAAGTTGCAGCCCTTATAAAAGAGATAGGGAAGAAAAATGCTAATTTAGAAGATTACATATCGTTTCTTGGGGGGGGAGCGTATGAACATTTTATTCCGAGTGTCGTAAAGCATATTATAGGCAGGTCAGAGTTTTATACCGCTTATACTCCATATCAGGCTGAAGCAAGTCAGGGGACATTGCAGGCAATATATGAATATCAGTCTCTTATATGTGAACTTACTGGAATGGATGTTTCAAATGCATCCATGTATGATGGAGCATCAGCAGTGTCTGAAGCAGCTTTTATGGCATCAAGAATTACAGGACTAAAGAAGATTATTGTCTCAGAAACAGCTCATCCACATTATCTGCAGGTTTTGAAGACATATACTAGAGCAGCAGGGTTAGAGTTGTATGAGCTGCAGTCTAAAGAGGGGATAGTGGACATAGATATGCTCAAAGGATTAATAGATGATAATACAGCGTGTGTAATAATTCAGAATCCAAACTTTTTTGGATGTCTTGAACATGTGGATACTATTGAGCATATTGTCCATTCTAAGAAATCGCTGTTTATTATGTGTATTGATCCTTTATCTCTCGGTATTTTAGCTCCACCCGGAGAATATGGAGCGGATATTGTTGTTGGGGAGGGGCAGTCTCTTGGTAATAACCTTGCTTTTGGAGGTCCTTATTTAGGGCTTTTTTCCTGCAGGAAGGATTTTCTTCGACAGCTGCCTGGAAGAATTGTGGGGAGGACGAAGGATAAAAACGGGAAGACTGGATATGTTCTCACTCTGCAAACACGTGAACAGCATATAAGAAGAGCAAGAGCAACCTCGAATATCTGTTCTAACCAGGCTTTAAATGCTCTTGCTTGTACTGTATATCTTTCGTGTATGGGGAAACAGGGCATTACCGGTGTAGGCAATTTATGTTTGCAGAAAGCTCATTATGCTCAACTACAGATTGAGAAGATAGATGGATACGAGCTGAAATTCAAGCAGCCGTTCTTTAAGGAATTTCTTATACAATGTCCCGAAAATCCTGAAGAAATTAATAAGAGGTTATTAGAGCACAAGATCATTGGCGGTCTCTCAGTTGACAAATTTTATCCTGAATTAAAAGATTGCATGCTTGTGTGTATAACTGAGATGAGAACAAAAGAACAGATTGACAGATTTGTTAATGTACTGGCTAAGATAAGTTAAAGCTTAAAAAGAGATAAATGCCTTAATCACACCATCTTTGTAATTTGAAACAAGTTCAAAAGCTTCAGCAGCCTGTTCTGGTTTAAATCTATGCGTTATGAAAGGATCTAATTTTATTCTGTTTTGAGCAATATCTTCTACAACTTCAGGAAGTTCTCTGCGCTGGCGGCGGATATTTATAAGTGTTAATTCTTTTCTGCGCATTTTATCAGGGACAAATGATACGGTTTCTGTTTGGGGAATTCCTATCATTATTAATTTTCCGCCAGGTCTTAATATATCTATTGCCTGATCAAGTGTTTCCTGTTCTCCTGCACATTCAAACACAATATCAATGCCGTCTTGACAGATGCTTTTTATTTTCTCAATAATATTTTCTTTGTTTGGATTAAATCCATAGTTTATATTGAGCTTTCTTGCAACATCTAATCTTTCATTAATTAGATCAGTTCCAAATATATTTTCCGGATTTTTTAATTTTGAAAAGATCAGCACAGATAGCCCTATTGGCCCCATGCCAAGTATTGCGATATTCTGATGTGTTTTTTGTTTACTAATCTTTACAGCATATGAACCAATACATAATGGCTCTGTTAGGACTGCTTGTTCAAAGCTCATAGTATCAGGAACTTTACATAGACTAGCCTCAGGCATTAAAATATATTCTGATAGACAGCCCTCTGCCTGTCCTGGGCATCCGAGAAATTTGAGGCTTCTGCAGGTGTTTTCTCTGCCTATAAGACACTGGTCACACTTTCCACAGGTAATTGCCGGGTCTATAGCCACCTTATCTTCAATTTTTATCTTTTTAACTTCAGATCCTATATCTTCAACCATGCCTGAGCATTCATGTCCTAATGTAAAGGGATATTTAACGACTTGTGAGCCAATTCTTCCAGTCTTATAATAGTGAACATCTGAGCCACAAATGCCTACGGATTTTATTTTAATCAATACATCGTCTGAGTTAACTATTTTTGATTTGGGAATATCCAGCACTTCAAGTTTTCTCAAATCTACAAGTTTGATCGCCTTCATTCTAGGTTAGTATCCTTTTTACCACATCTATTGTTTTCCCTGCATCACCTGTTGCCTGAGCTTTCTTTAACTCATCTCGTCTGTCATAAATCATAAGAGCCTTTTTCATTACATTGGCAAACAGCTCTCTGGAAAGAGACATTGCTTTTACAGGGTCCATCCTATAAGTAAACTGATCTTCACCGAACCATCCCTGATATCCTGTATCAATTGCTGCGTAACAGAAATCTGCAAGCCTCCAGTTATCTCCCGTTCCGGCAACTCTGTCCTCATCATTGGAATGCAATTTTGCGTTATTAACATGAAAATTGACAACAGGTATGCCAAATTTCTTAGCTGTGTATAAATTATCTGCCGGCTCATTTCCATACATCTGCTCATGTCCGTAATCTATTGCAACACCCATGTTTTTCCCTCCGCAGGCAGAGTTGACACAGTCTGCAACAAGCATTGCCTTTGGAGTTGTTGATATGATCATATTGCCTTCTCTTGGCTCGTGCAGCTTTGCTTCAATTCCGAATTTTAAGCCGAGCTTTTTAGCTTTTTTATTTATCTCAATACATCCTTGTACAAATCTGTCAAGAAGTACGCCATAGTTGGCCTGAAAGTTATAGTCCCAACCATCAGAACCAGGCCATAGGGCAACGCTTGCGCATCCAAGCTCCTTTGCTATCTCAATCCCCTGAAGCGCTATCTCAAGTGCGTCTTTTCTTACTGCAGGATTTGCATTTGTTATCCCGCCGAGCTTCCACTTTGGATCAGTCCACAGGTTTGTATTCATATTTGTTGGCGTAATTTTATACTTCTTAAGCGCTTTTTTTACTTCATCTATGAGCTTTTTGTTCTTTCTGTAATTTTTGTCTATAAAAACAGCCTCATGAAATTCTATTCCAGCTATTCCTGCTTCTGCTACTCTTTGTATTTGTGAAACGATATCACTTTTGAAATTTTCCTTATTACTGTTATATCCAAGAGGTGCAAACCTGTCGCAGAAGTCCCCTGCGCACCAATGTCCCGCAGCAAACTTTATTTCGTATGTTTCAAAAAACGCATCAAGCTTTTTCCCTTCAAGATATCCTTGAAATTTTGGGAGTTGACTCAGGGTATTTTTGTCCGCTTTCATTCTTTCAATCTCCTGTTTTGTTATATTCGAGAATTTCTACTTTACCAAATATTCCATAAGATACAAACTTATATTTATCTGTCCATTTTTCTTCCTTGCAAAAATGTCCGGGACCTACTGATTTTAATTTACCTTTGTAGTGGAGCGGACCCAGCATATTTCTCAGGCTTCCAACAAGCTCAAGACTGATTTTGTTAGTGCCTCTCTTTAGAAGTTTTGTAATATCCAGTTCATATGGCTCCCAGCACAAAAGACCGGCTTGCCTGTTGTTTATCTTTATATTTATTATCGCTGCCTTATGCTTATTAATCTTGAGTATATATTTCCTGTTTTTCTTCTTATCGACGGACATATCCTGTTTATACGTTATTGAACCCGGATAAAATGGAAAACCCTGTCCTACCCAATTACCTGTTTTAAGTTTGTCTTTTGCCTTCTCAAGTACAAGATTATCCTTGTTGACAGTGAAGTCTCCGAGTATATAACAGTTTTCCAGCTCAACATCCTGCTGGTATTTCTTTGTCACAAGCAGAACTTCATTTTTCCCATTTTTCAGATATTTGGCTATATGAATTAATTTGAAACTTATATCAATGTACCACTCAGGGTTTTTATACATAACTTTTTTGTTATTAATAAAAATATCAAAGTTTTGCGGCTCTTCAATCAACAAATTAATATTATTAGCAGAATCCAGATTTGATAAGAATTCAAATTTCAGAGAGACTTTTGCATTGTCTAAGTCTTTCATATTCTTGTATGCTTTCCAGAATTGAACGCCACTGTTACTCTTTATCTCAGGCAATCCGAAGTGTTCTCTGATCTGTTCCTGAGCTTTCCATACAGGGAGGAGCATTCTGCTCTCTTCTTTATCCTGTATTCTGTATTTACAGAAATCAAGTGTCAGAGCATTCATATGAGACAAATCAATATCCCATTTGTCCTCTGAAACTGCTGCTTTTTGTGTCTCCATTTTCTTTCTTTTCACAGCTTTTGGTTTCTTCTCTGGATTTAATGACAGAAGCAATGAACCTGTCGGATATATATGCTGTTGTGTTTCAGCATATCCTGCTGTGTTTGTAGTTTCAATTTCACATACATCTCCAGCTTCAGAATCCCATTTTTCAAAAACACCTTTCCCCTTCATCTTTATCGTAAGATCAAGCCCCATTTTTCTGTTCGTATTAACTAAAAACAGAAACTTGTTTCCATCTATTTCTCTGAGCTGATAGATAATATCTTTTGTATCATCTTTCTTCTCACCTGAAATTTGGACTTCTTTTTTCAAGACTTTATTGAGTGTTTTTTCTATTTTATGCTTATCGTTCTCTATAACAATTGCGTCTTTATCTAAAAACTTGTTTATCTCATTATTCAGGCTTCCGTCTATTCTATTGGGCAGTTTACCTATGGTTAGAATTTTTCCACCTTGTGCAGTAAAATCCCTTAGTAGCTTAAATGTATTGCTATTCCAGGTGATAGAGTAGGGGATAATTACTAATTTGTATCCAGCTTTTCCAATTACAAATTCCCCGTCTTTTATTTTACCGTACTTCTCGATTACCATCTCATCCCCATAATCAAAATCCCTGTGAATCTCAAGAAGATTCTTGGAAAGCTTCAGGAATTCATCATCCAGTTTGCTCAGCGCTTCCGTTCCTTTTGGATGATATACACTCCATGCGCTTCCTATTGGATGAAGAACCAGAATATCTCTTATAGCTTTTCCCTGAGACAGAATAAAACTCAGTCTGCCATAATAATCCTCTACTTTCTTATAATACTTCCACCATGGAGATTGATAATGGATTGAGGCAGGATAATCCCTCTTTCTGCAGCCTTTTAGAGAGTATAAAGATAGGTGCTGGCATCTGAAGTTTACACCAAGCGCATACTGCCAGTCTCCAACCCATTTCTGCCCCTCAAAACTGAAATCCCAGCCTGTGCATCCATAAAGTTCTGACAGGACTCTTTTACGCCCAAGTTGATTTGCGACAGAAGAACACTGTTTTACTGTA
The DNA here is from genome assembly GCA_030652805.1 of bacterium. Taxonomy (NCBI): domain Bacteria; species bacterium. Next base: position 49,107 of record JAUSPT010000100.1, read on the forward strand.
AAAATTTCCGATATTCTTTCACAGAGAATATCTATCCCCGGCTGATGCATATACATATAATGAGGCATTGCTGCTCCAATAACGCGAATTTGGGATTCCAAAGTTTGTTCTGCAAGGTAATGTCCTGTTTGCTGAAGATTGTGTTTTTCGCACCAGCTATAAATATTCTCGGAAAAGTTCTTGAGGAATAGTTCTGTTACGCATTTCCAGTAATTATATCTATGTTTTTTAAAATTGCCCGTTTCATATATTAAAGAGGGAAGTTTATCAATAATACTGTAATTGCATCTTGAGTTAAAATGTTCCGGAAGTTTATCTGTCCACGGCAATACAGCCTTTACTTCTTTGGGTTTGACTTTAGTGAAACTGGCCCAGTGATGATAATTGGGCTCATCAGTAAAAATACCAGGTATTGTTTTACCGAAATCTCCGCCAGCTTCTTTCAAATAAGCTTCATGTGTGCTTTTTATAAAAGCATCAACTGCTTCTTTACTCATTGTGTCAAGATATGAAGCTCCGTTATACCACGGGCTGTCAGGAGCATACTCAAAGGTTATTGTTTTTTCTCTAAAGACAATTCCTTTATTTCTGTATTTCTTATTCTTTGATGTAACAATTCCCCCTGCTGCTCCGCTTGGCCAGCGGTCTTCATCATAGAGCCATGCGTTCATTCCTGTTTTTTTAGCCTCATCAACACATGCCTTTATCATCTTCATCCATTCCCGAGACAGGTATTCTGTAATAAGACCAACCCTGGAATGCATGAAAAAACCACCCATGCCGGCTTTTTTCATCTCCCTTATCTGTCTTCTAAGTTCAGCTTGTTCCAGCTTATCATTCCAGCTCCAGAACGGTGCTCCTCGCCAATCTTCACCTGGATTTTTAAATGTTTTTTGTATCTGGTTCATGATTGCTCCTCTTCTTGGTTATTTGTTATTCTTTGTGCCTCTGCGCCTTTGTTACTTTGTGCCTTATTTGTTCTAATTATGATTTATATTAGAAAGATAAGCTATAACAATTTTAAGAAAAGCTAGGAGGATTTTAGGGCTTGTCAGATAATACTTGTTCTATTTGTTGAATTGGTTGTCCTATTCATTTTACTTGAAGAACAATCACAAAATACCTTTTTATGCCTTCCATGGAGAAACTTATTTTGCCATTATTAATTTGTCCTTCTCGTGACTCAATTATGTCGGGTAAATATAGTAATGCTTTTTGTACAGGAGCAGTAATATTAACATTTCTGTCACCTGTTTTATATCTAATATGTCTTATCAACGGTTGATTATTCATTCTATTTACATAAACTTTATCTGGGATAATCTCGAAATCATTAGAAAGTCCGTGAACAATAATCTTATTATGCTTTCTGTATATGCGATATAACCAGCCCTCTGGAACTTCCACAGATATTGCATTATCAGGAATTTGTTCTTTTACCTTATTAATTACACCATTAACAATATTTTTATCCAGACATCTACCTGAAGTCCAGTAAAATGAGCCTTTGCCTCTTTTTATTTCTATCCACCTAGAGATTATTCTTTTACCTTTGTATTCACCATGGCAGGATAAGGATATATCCCTTTTCGGACATTTACGAAGCTCAAAAAAAGCATCTATATCAACATCTCTTTCAGGTTCCTTGATATCTACATTGATACCAAAAGACGAAAGAAAAGTTGTTTTCTCAGTATGTCCCCTTTCATCTCTTAAGCCTAATGGTCCTGAGCCTATAACTTTCCCGCCTTGCTCAATATATCCGATGATCTTTTCCCGAATATTGTCAGAAATGCAGTTAATATCACATAGTATCAAAACAGGATAATCCTTAACTGAAGGGATATCTTCCACTACATCAAATTGCATATTTTTTTCAAAAAGAGTTATAGCAACGCTTCTGTAGGAAGTAACATAATCATCTTCAGTGTCCCCATAAAAAACCTGCGTTTCAAAAGAAAAATAAAGAGCAATGTTTGCCATGCTTTCTCCATTGAATAATTCAGGATATTTTTCTTCAAAAAGATATCCTTCTTTTACAATATCCGATTCATCAGGAAGCAATTTTAAGTTCTTTTCAGGAATACCTAATCTCCCCTTCAGAGTAGATATCCATGAACTTGTTCCAACTAGTTTGTTAAATGCCCAGATGAGAAACGCAGCATCAGGAAAATGTGCATAGCCCAATCCAATATTGGGAAGATTCTTTTTAGATGAAATTGCCTGATGAAGCATAATATCTGGTATTCTTTCTAAATAACCCTTATTAGACGAAACAAACTCTTTGCACATCTCCAGCATAAGATGATTTACTGATTTTGACAGAGTTTGAGAGCTTAATCCACTTGCATTCAGGCACTTTCCTGCACTTTTAGAACAACAGGTCATCAATGGAAAGTCACTTCCTAATTCATCTCTTACTATGGCAAGGAAATCGGCTGAATCATTGTAGCGCATCTCAACCCAGTCTTTGAACGCATCAGACTCATAATTCCCCCAAAAAGTTTTATCAGCAGCATCAGGAAGTTCTTTTCTATAAAGCGTTTTGTATTTTTCCCGGCAATATGGACAACGACATCCTTCCCATCTAGGATAATAAATCACATCATCGCACATAAGCCCATCTATTTTTGTCTCAGCCATTAACTTTTTCAAATATAGTTTATATGCCTCCCTGAATTTTTTATTATTCATGCAAAATATCTCTGCCTCATAATCAGGTAAATAGCAGGGTTTTCCTGTTCTTACACTTATCATCCGAAAATCATTTAACTTAGTTCCATTACATATAAGTGAGTTTGCCATTTCTTTTGAAGGATAAAAAGGCACATGATGCCTGTTTTTGTAGTAAATATTCCATTTCTGCTCCTTGTTTTTTGGCCTATGTACAAGGTTTGCAGAGTGATGATCAAAAAGCTTTATTCCTTGTTCATGCAGTGTATTTGCAATGAAGTTTAGAAGTTCATGAAGTCTGTCCCAGATATATATATAGTCCCATCTAAAATGAGCACCAAAAATGATAGCTGTATCGATCCCGGCTGCTTTGAATCGCTCAGCTTTTTTTATAATCTTTTCTTCAATCCCTTTATCAGGATATATCAAATCTTCCCATAAGATCCACCAGCTAGCCATTCTGTAAGTATTTTTATTCATAATATCAAATCGAATAACGAATTCTTAGTTCGTAAGTTTCTTATAATCCATAAAGTTTAAAAACTTAGCGCTATCTCCCACAAAAAAGACCTTTGTTCTTTCTTTTGGTATTTCAAATGAAAAGGTGTCAACGTTTTTAAATAAAACCTCTCCTTCAAAAATATCTACCACATCGCTTTTTTTATTTAAGCTTATAGTCTTTTGTCCCCCTTGAGCAGAATGGAACATCAAAAATTCTTCATTGGCATCAATGAAATCCAAAGAATCGCTGTAAATATGCACTCCCGCCCCTTTCGCTATACTCAATAACAAATCTGGCGATATCTTATTTGAACCACAAAAGATAGAATTGCTTTTATTGACATTTTTAACAGCAAATGATGGTCTTTTATTCTCTCTGTAAACACCCAATACTTCTGCTTCATTATCACAAACATAAAAGAGTGGCGCAAAGCTGTATTTCGCACCATATGAAGTATTATTAAAGTTTCCGCTTGTAAACTCATTTGTAAAGTTAACTATATCTGTTAATGGAGAGCTTTTATCTTTTATCATTCCAAACTCTATGCCAGTCAGATTTTTCATATTATTAAGATCCGCTTTCATGTCATGAATAAAACCAGGCGCATAACACCACATCATAGTAACATCTTTTGATTGAATTTTTCTTATAGCATTTAATGTTTTATTATCATACTGAAAACAGTTTAAGAATATGTATAATTTATAATCATAGTCTTTTTTCAAAAGATCACTGAAAAGGATATAATCAACCGGCGCGCCAACTTGTGCAATTCTGCTTCTTTGATAATAAATAAGGTCTCCTGTTAAAGTATTCACTTTCCTTTCCGGATAGGTAATACTCCCGTTCCAACAAACATATTTTATTATCTCTCCCGATGGTATTTGTTCTTTATCAAAAGATAGATACTTTACTGAATCTTCATCAACTACTACTGCAATCTCTACATTACGCTTGCTCTTATTAAGATTTATATATTCTCCCGCTTTCTTGCTTATCTTCAGGTCTTTTATTGTGCATGGATCACTAAAATCAAGTCCACTGATAAGAGGTATAATGCATATGGGACTCTGTCGGCAAAGAGATCTGCCAAAATTCCTTTTTAAAACAGCTGTTGTTTGAGAAGGATTTATTGTTGGACAATGGCCCGCAGGGCCGGACATATGTGTTCTGGTATCATCATCAACGAATACTAATTTACCTGCGTTTTGAATTGATTTAAACGCCCACATCCACTCTCCTGAGTCACCAATTGCTCTTACACCATAAGTAGGGGGAGCAGATATAAAATCAATATCTTTTGAATCTAACACTTTTCTAAAAGCATTGTGTCCGCTCATATGATAAGCCCAATTCATATTTGCATATTCAAGGGTATACCCTCCATAGATTCCAACAATTTTTTTTCTATTAACCGAATTCTTAATGACTCCTGCGAAATACACAATTGTATCTGAAACACTTTCTGAATAATATTGGTCATAATCTATTGCCAGAGAGGCTTGCTTCGGATCCCGGAATAAACCTATCTCCGATTTTAGCCGGTCCTCTTTGGTCGGTATATTTATCCCACTAAATTTCTGTTTTTCTGTCGAATATTTTGATTTCAAAAATTCACAAAATCCATTTATAGAAGCATTGCTATAATCCATAAGTTTGTCAGTTCTATGGCATTCATGACATCCCCACCCTTGCCATTCGGCAGAGACCCCTCCTGTAAACCAATAACCAATTATCTTATCTCTATATGGTGAAGTTTCAAGATGCCCAACAAATTTTTCTATTGCTTTAGAAGCATCTTTCTTCCATTTTTCTGAGGAAAATGATGCTGTAGCTCTGTAGTAGGGCCAGAAACTTTTGTCATCAAATAATGAAATTTCTGACAGATTATTAGTTTGCCACCATGTCGGAGGCGCAACCCAAAACAAAGGCATAATTAAAACTTCCGGATTGTCTTCAATCATCTCATTAATATATTTATCTACTTCAATAAAATTATATCTATTGGGCCCAAGCCACCACTCTTTTGCATCCATCATTCCACCAATCCAAAGTGTTTGTATATTAACTTTAGCCTCTTTCATGGCTGGGGCACTATTTTTATGAATCATATTTCCTATCAACGGATAGATAACTTTCCCGTTTACATATAACTGCGGAAAGCCATTATCAGATTTGACCTCACTTACCAGATTTTCTGTATCTGATCTATTATTTTTATAAACAAAATTTCTTTGAATATTGTCCGGCATAGAAATTTCTCTGCCGTAAATTCCAAAAATAAGTTCAATATTCATATCAGGATAGTATTTATAAAAAGGTTTTGTGCTCACACTGATATCAAAAGTATTATCGTCTTGTTTTTGACAAATATTTTTTGTTAAATCAAATTCAAATTTTTCAAAGATTACATCGTCATGTTTAAATCTTAAATAAAGAACTTCATCTTGACCTACAGGTTTTTGTGATTTAAGCTTGATTTTTAAAACCTGTGCTTCTGCACCGCTAATTACTTCTTTATATTCGCATGATAGGCATTCTGTCGGCACCTGATATCTTTTGTCAAAATAAGGTGAAATTTTTGTCCATGGAGCAGCGGGTGGAGGAGACATTTTCTTTGGTTTGACCCAACTACCGTCATCAAAACTTATTTTTGTCCACCCTTCCTCTAATCTATTAGTACAAACAAAACTACTATCTGATACTACCTTCAGATAAGATAAGTCCGTTGAATTAATTGTTAAGTCGAAAAGTAAACCTCCCGGCCCGCCGGCATTTACACTTTCAACAGCAATGACATTCATGCCTTTCTTTAATCTTGATGATATATTAATAAGTGCCGGGTCAAGCCATGAGTTAGGAGTAAAATTTTCTGCGATTTTATTACCATTAAGATAGAGCTTATAATAATCGTCAACAGTTATTTGAACCCATGCTGTTTCAAAATTATCCGGCACAGTAAAAACTCTTCTAAAATAATAGCTGCTATCATCGGTGTTTATAGGCTTATTCATTGCATCGGATGAATGGGCAATCATATATCCTGTCCAATAAGGAGCCTTGCCGCGTTTTATAATATTCTTTTTTATATCTGCTGAAACGGTACTTTTCTCGGCTGGTTCTATTATTGCTTTTTTATCTTTTGGAGATACTTTACCTGTGCAAATTAATAGTGAGTCTAGAGCTATTGATAGTGACTGGGAAAGAACCATTGAGATATTTCCTCCTGATGTTTTTCCTATAAGAAACCATTTAAATTCTCCTGTATTACTAAAGGGGGGATTTTTTTTAACCGCTCCTAAAAAAGAAATCTTTTCAGCGGCGGTTTTTCCTGAGATATCATCCAATGCCCTTGCCCAGATAGAAAAATCACCTTCAGGCAAGACTATATTTCTTTTATATTTCTTCCCATCCAACGAAGTAAATGAATCTAATGAAATAAAATATCTTTTTACGGAATTAATATCAATTTTTGAAACAGAGTCCAATTTTAATTTTTCCATGGGTGGATACATCCTTATATATTCAATTTGTATTTTACCGGGATATTGGTCAACTATATCAAGCCTTAGGCTGTTTATTTTCCCTGAAAGCCAGTCTTTAAAGTTACCGTGAAAATCCTTTTCTCTATTTAAAAAAACTTCATGCCAGTTGTTGTCGCTTACTAGCGAAGGAATCTTCCAGTAAAATTTATCGCTAAAGCCATGTTTATTATTTGCGTAGAATATCTGGCCGGTAGTTTTATCAGGCAGTCCGGAAGCTTTATATTTTATTACTATACCCTGCGCCCTTAAAGGGTCTATGTTTACATCATTGTTGGCCAGATGAGAATCTGATTTTTGAATATTAAGGCAGAGCAGGCCATTATTTATTTCCCACTCCAGACCTTTCGGGTCATCCCATCCCTGGGCATCATTTGTTTTGAAGTTCCATGTGTATTTCTCAAGACTACTGCGCTGAAAAAATGGCTGATTACTAAGTTGCACCCAATCAATCTTTATTCCTCTATTTTCTCCATCGCCAGGGTCTATCCTAAGAACAGAAACCACACCACTTATCCCGCCCCACTTGACTGCGCCTGACCCGGAAGACTCTCTCGCTGACCATCTCACTTTATTAAGATCTATATGATAAGTCTTCCATCCAGTTTCTATTTTTTGAGAATACCCTAAACACCAGTCTTTATTGGGTGAAGAGTAAAAAATTTGCAATGCGGTATCTTTTTCTGAGGAATATAATCGTATGGAAAGAAACGAAACTTCCTTAGCCGTTATTCCTTCATCAGGCAGTTTTAAATACAACCGCGGATCAATCTTTGTCTTTCCTTCAAATAAACCTTTCTCAACTATATGGTGCTGAAAATTCTCAACCTTACTTATTTCTGATGAACTGTTGAAATTCCATGTAAGTTGTTCCTGCGAGACAGCATGACACAACACCCCTATCCTGCCGAACAAACAAATACTTAACATAAACAAAATCAACTTTCTAACCATAACAGCACCTCCTTATCTTGTTTAGACTTTCGCAACTGACACAACTTGTAGCGACAAGCTGTAGTCTGTTAATTACAACTTTTTTAAGGTATTACCCGACTCTCACGTCTTAATTAATCAGCAGCAGGCTTCCAATATTTATCAAGACCCTTATAAGTTTCATATGCATTCTTAACATGGCTTACATGCCAATCAGCCCACAAAATATTAACTCCCCCTTGATGTCGATCGTCGTCCATTTTATAAGCAGAACTAGATGAATTAGTAATTAGATAGTAGGTAATATTTAGGCTTGCATAGTAAGCATCTGCTAAAACGATCAATTCTGCAGGATACTTTATTTTAGAAGTTTTTGTTGGAGTATGAGCTACACCAAGAGTTGCCCCTACACCTGTTTCATTATACCCATAACTTGCTCTTGAATACATTCCATCATTGGCAGTGGTGGTTCCAACAAAGCTCTCTGTATCTTTGCGTAGTTTCACAGCAGTTGGACAAACAAACAGCATATCATTAGCTACATAGCCATCTTTTCTTAGGGCATAAGGCCAATGGTAACTTGTAGTAGGGGGGAAATAACCATCATAATCCTCTGTATACATAGAAAAGGCAAGCCCTAGTTGTCTTAGATTAGAGATACATTTTATTCGTCTTCCCATCTCTCTTGCCTGTGATAACGCAGGCAAGAGCAGCGAAGCCAGCAAAGCAATAATAGCTATTACGACCAAAAGCTCAATAAGCGTAAAACCTCTGAATAAGCGCAAAGGGCGAAGCGTAGAGGGCAAAGAAGATTTTTTTGACCCCCAAATTTTTCTTATCTTACTCATCATAATTTGTTCCCTCCAATCTTTTAGAGACAATTATAGCATATAACAAATAGTTTTAACAAACTATAAGGATTTTAAGAAAAACTAGGAGGATTTTAGGAATTTTTATGGGTTTTTAATAAATTTTCAAATTCAGCAAATTTCATTTCCATCATTTCCTTTTTTGACCATCGTTCAATCTCGCCTAAATTTATTTTCTGATCTCTTGCAACAAGGATTGCCTGCTCCAATGACTGAGTATCATTCCAGTGGTAATAGGCTGCCAGTCTGTCCTTTATACATTCTGTTGGTGAAATAATCTTAAGTTTTAATACCCCTGACTTCAACTCCGATATTTCCTTTATAGGTTCATCTCCTATCGCTAGTGGTCCCGGAGGAAATTCAATAAAATAGTCAGTACCTTTATGATAGAAACTCTGTCCTTTTTCCAAAAATCCAATTTTTGCTAATATTTTCTCCACATTTACCTTGTTTCTGAAATGTTGAATAATAAAATCCAGATCGTAAGACAGATATTTATTGTCAGAATATATTGAAACGCACGCACCGCCTGTTAAAACTGCTTCTATTCCGTTTTTACAAAGGTAGTCTGAAATATAAAAAGCTAATTCTTTCAATGACATATCCTTAATCGGTTTATTTCTCACAAGGGTTTTCCTGTTCTTCTTGGTCTGAGTCGCGGAGTATAAAGTCGTCTTTTTTCATCTTCAGGAACAAAAATCAGAGACTTTTTTAATAATTCTTCCATCTCTTTTTTAAATGGATATCTCGGGTTAATTCCAAAAAGTCTGACTTTTCCCCTTAGCTTACTGTACAAGATACCGCCTCTTTCAAGATTTAACAATTGATTCTGAACAGTATTGAGATTAAAATTGAAAGTTCTTGCAATTTCTCTTGCATAAGATTCAACATGAGTGAATATAAAAAGCAATATTTTCTCCTTTTTTTCAGATCCTAATAATGACTCTAACATTTCACGTCTCCTTCTTAAATTACCAACAATATCAGTCATATGACCATGTTTATTGGTCATTATAGTAAATTGTATTCCTTGAAGTCAAATCAAATTTTAAGAAAAGCTAGGAGGATTTTAGAATTTTCTGTATTCGCTGGGGGAGGTTTTGATAAGCTCTTTGAACATCCTGGCAAAATAACTTGCATCGTGAAAGCCTACTTCAAAACATACATCCGTGACGGATTTATCGGTATTTGAAAGTAAGTCACACGCTTTTTGTATGCGGTAATTTGTTACATATTCCATTGGTGTCATGCCGCTTATGTCTTTAAATACTTTACAGAAATAGTTTGTCTGCAAATAACCAATGTCAGCCAGGTCCTTTAGTCGAATATCCTTATCGTAATTGTCTTCAACATATCTTATAACCCTGAAACAAGTTTCTCTTTTTGTGGATATATCGTTATAGATATCTTTCTGTCTCTGATACTCTGAATAAAATCTGCAGACATTTACTACAAGTTCAAAAATATATCCCTTAACTAAAAGATTATATCCTTCTGATTCTTTTTCTATTTCATTTATAGCTTTATTCAATATAGTCTCTATAAACCTAGATTGTTCGCCGGTAAGATGAAGTTTATATTTGAAGTTCATTTCTTTTCTATAGAAAGGTTCTATATAAAAAAGGTCGTTAAAGCTGTCTATATCTTTAAGTTTACTTCCAATTTCGTTTTTAAATACAGATGAGTCTATCAGGATATTCGCTAATTCTAAATCATCCGCATTTTTATAACCATGCGCTTGTTCTGGAGTAACTACAAAAAAATCACCCATTGCCACAGAAAATTCTACATTTTGAGATTCTTTATTTTTGCCTTGCATCTGAATAACATTAATCCCTTTCCCTTTTAATATGTAAACTAACTCCACAAAGTCATGTGCATGTAATCTGAGATATGACTGTTTCTGTTTGAAAACATATATATCCAAACATTTTTTAAAATGTTTTCTGGATAATTTCATGATAGGTTTTTCATTCATACAATATAAATACTAACACATTTTTAACAAATTTAAAATTTTTTACCCAGTGCTTCCTATTATTGACATTTATTTTGCTAGTTGCTAATCTCCATGTCTATCAAAACTATTCTATAAGGGGGGGGTAAATGGCTTTATTCTTTTCAAAAACTAATAAGCTTTTAGAAATGATTGAAGAATATTTAGAAAAGGTTACAGAGTGTATGGAACAGGCAAGAAAAACGCTTTTTCTCTATATTGAGAAAGGTTCCTGTGAGGAATTTGATGGGCTTGTGACTAAAACTCACATGGCTGAATCATGCAGTGATGATTTAAGAAGGGAAATTGAAATTTCGCTGTATGAAAAGGCGTTAATACCAGAATCAAGAGGTGATATCCTTGGCTTGTTGGAGACTGTTGATAAGATCCCGAACAAGGCTGAATCTGTTGCATTTCAAATACAAATAGAGGCAATAAGAATTCCCGATGAGTTCAAATCGGAATTACGTAAAATAATCAATATAAATTTTGGTATTTTTGAGGACATTAAACGGGCAATTAGAGCTGTATTTAAGAATATTAAAGAGGTAAGGCGCATTACAAATGAGATAGATAAAAAAGAGAGCAGTTCTGATTCTATGGAAAGGGATTTAATTAGAAAATTGTTCGGCTCAGATATTGACATTGGAGAGAAAATTCTCCTGAAAGAATTAATAATTGAGATCGGCAGTATATCAGACAGAGCTGAAGACACTGCAGATCGATTAAACATAATGGCAGTGAAAAGGCTAATTTAATGTTTCTCTTCAGCCTTAGTTATTTAAAATTACTTGGTGGTATTTATCTTGGCTGGTCACTGGGTGCCAATAACACTGCAAATGTTTTTGGCACTGCAGTTTCTTCGGGGATGGTTAAATTCCGGACAGCGACAGTTTTTTTTGCAGTGTTTGTAATACTTGGCGCAGTAATTGGAGGTGCGCCAGGGATTAAAACACTTGGAGGACTTACAAGTCAAAATATAAATACAGCTTTTGTTATTTCAGTGGCGTCAGCTGTTGCAGTAACCTTATTAACAATGTTAAAACTTCCTGCTTCTGTCTCTCAGGCAGTTGTGGGAGCAATACTCGGTATTGGAATTTTACAAAAACAGATCAATTTTGCTGGATTACAGAAGGTTGTAATCTGCTGGATATGCACACCTGTTGGCGCTGCTGTTATATCAGTTTTTCTGTATTTAATTTTGAGCCGGATACTAAGAAGAATAACAATACACTTTCTCGATTTTGACCGCATTGTGCGCATTTTACTAATAATATCAGGCGCGTATGGGGCTTATGCTCTTGGAGCGAACAATGTTGCAAATATAACAGGTGTTTATTATCAAGCTGGAATACTTACGCCATTTTTGGCTTCATTAATAGGAAGTATTAGTATAGCGCTTGGCGCAGTTACATATAGCAGAAATGTTATGATGACAGTAGGTAAAAGTGTGATACCTCTAAATTCTTTTTGCGCCCTGGTTGTAGTGCTTTCAGAAGCTATAACAGTTGATATATTTGCGCATATTGGAGTTCCTGTTTCCACAGGTCAAGCTGTAATAGGCGGAGTCATTGGGGTAGGAATTATAAGGAATGTTAACGCGATCAACTTTAAAGCGCTTTATAAAATTTTCTCAGGATGGGTAGTCACTCCTGTTATCAGCTGCGTTCTTTCTTATATGCTGTACAAAATATTTTATATGTAATTTCTTATTATCTCAAAGATTTTCTCTGTAGAATTGATATGAAGCCTGCCAAGTTTCCTGCTGCTCAAAGCCATTTGCTCCAGCTTGTATTCGTTTTTAATTAAATCTAGTATTCTTTCACTTAGTGTTACTACACAGAGGTTTTTTTCTTCTATGATTATTCCAGCTCCATTATCAGAGAGAAGTTTTCCGTTGTAAAATTGATGATTAGCTGCAGCATGAGGATAGGGGATTAAGATAGCAGGAATACCAAATAAACTAATTTCAGTAATTGTCATAGCTCCTGCCCTTGATATTACAAGATCAGAGATTGTGTAAATATCTCCGATATGTTCTGTAAAGGGCATTACCTTTACGTCTAAATCAGCTTTTTTATATTTGTCCAGAACTAGTTTGTAATCTTTTTCTCCTGTAATGTGTATTATGTGCCAGTGTTTAAGATGTTCTTTTATATTGATGAATGTATCTTGAGAAACAATATTGATTTGATGTGCTCCCTGACTGCCTCCAAATACAAGGATTGTTTTCTTTTTTTTTGAAACCAAATTATGCCTTTTGTCAACGGCTTTTAAAATATCATTTCTTATAGGATTGCCAACTGCTACAATCCTTCTTTTGCAAGACAGATATTTTTTTGTCTCATCAAATGCCACATCAACCTCTGTAGCTATATTTGCCAATAATTTATTTGTAGAGCCTGGAACAATATTCTGTTCATGAATTAAGGTAGGGATCCTCATCAGGTATGCAGCTATAACGGGGGAAATGCTCAGATAACTACCCATGCCGACAACTAGATCAGGCTTGAATTTTAATATAATAATAAAAGATTGGATTAAGCCCAGAAATGCTTCAGCAAAGCATGGAATAATACTGAATGGTTTGTTTCTATTCCATCCTATGCCAAAAATAGCAGCTGTTTGAAAACCAGTTTTTTTAATTTTATCTGAAGAACAGTGTCTTGAAATTAAGAATAATATCTCAGGATTTTTGACTCTTATCTTTATACAATCTGCAACTGCAAGTGCGGGATATAAATGCCCTCCTGTCGTTCCTGCGGCAAATATGATCTTTATACGCTTCATCATTCCCATTCCTTACTGACATTAAGTAATAAGCCGATAGCAGTCATGTTAACAATTAGGGAAGAGCCGCCAAAACTAATAAAGGGAAGGGTTGTTCCCTTTGTCGGAAGAAGTCCTGTAACAACACCAATGTTTATTATAACCTGGTATGCAATCATTACAGTAATCCCAATTGCTAGCAAGTGTCCGTATAAGTCAGGGGCGTGATATGCTATAATAATACCTCTCCATATTATGTATGTAAATGACAGAATTATTAGCAAAGTTCCTATGAATCCAAGTTCTTCGCCAATTATTGAAAATATAAAGTCTGTATGTGCCTCCGGCAGGTAGAATAATTTCTGAATCCCTTTGCCAAGTCCTTTTCCCCACCAGCCTCCTGATCCTAATGCATAAAAGGATTGGATGATTTGATATCCTTTTCCCAGAGGATCATCCCATGGATTAAGAAAAACCATTATCCTTTTCATACGATAAGGAAAGGTGCGAATTGCGATGTAGATAGCTGGTAAGGATGAGAGAAAGAAGATTGCCAGATGCTTCATATTAGCTCCTGATATGAACATCATTGTCAAAACAATTCCTGCAATAAGCACACATGATCCAAGATCGTTTTTTATTATTAGAGCTAATACTAAACCCAATACCAGCATTTGAGGGAGAAAACCTTTTATGAATTCTTTAATATTATGCTGTTTTCTGGTTAAGAAATTAGAGACATATATAATCATAACAAGTTTCGCAAGCTCTGAAGGCTGCATACTTAACGGTCCGATTCTAATCCATCTTCTGGCTCCTCCTGCAGCTCTGCCAATGTAGGGAAAATACACAAGGATTAATAGAATAATTGTTAGAACTAAAAGAGGTTTTCCAAGTTTTTTAAGCATTTCGTAGCGGATATTCATACTTGTAAACATAAATATAAGCCCTATAAAAGCCATGATTAAATGGCGGGCAAGGAAATGAAAGGGATTATTGAATTTCAATATAGAAACCATAGCTGCTGTATTGAATACCATTATTATTCCAATACCAATCAGGATGAATATAACAGATAGCAATGCAATATTCTGTTTATGCATGCTCGATTCTTGATTTTAGCGTATTAACAGCATTTTTGAAGAGATTGCCTCGTTCTATGTAGTTTTGAAACATATCAAAACTGCTGCATGCAGGGGAAAGTAAGATTGTATCATTTTGGACAGCTAATGAAAAAGCTTCCTCTACTGCGTCATCCATTGAATAAACGTATGTTAGGGGAACCAGTTCTCCAATGTCCTTTTTTATTATATCTTTAGCTTCACCAATTAGAATAAGATGTTTGACTTTATTTCTGATAGCTTGTTCCAAATAGGTGTAGCTGCTCCCCTTATGTTTACCTCCCATAATAAGAATAATTGGAGAGAGGGTATTTTCAATTGCTGTTTTAGTAGCGTCGACATTTGTGGCCTTGGAGTCATTAATAAATGCAACATTATTTATCTTATTAACAAATTCTGTTTTATGAGGCAATCCAATGAACTTAGCTAAAGTGGTTTTCATTATTCTCGGATCAATTTTGAATATAGATGCTACACATATAGCCGCAAGCATATTTTCCAGATTGTGTGTGCTTTTTATCCTTAATTCATTAAGTCTGCATATCTCCTTCTCCTCCGCATCAGGCCTCATTGAGATTTTTTCATCTTTAACAAAAGCGTTACATGTTTGAATTTTTCTACTAAAAAACAAAGTATGTGCCTTTATTGTATTCTCAAATTTTCTCACTATAGGATCATCATAGTTTAGAATAGTGAAGTTCCTGGCAGTTTGGTTCTTGAAAATCATTGATTTTGCATGTATGTAATTCGTCATGTTTTTGTATCTGTCAAGATGGTCAGGTGTAATATTTAAAACTAAAGAAATAAAGGGACAAAATTTGTGAATAGTTTCCAGTTGGAAGCTGCTGATTTCAGCAACAATGATGTCGGATTTTGATAAGGATTCAACCTTTTCAGATAGGGCAGTTCCTATATTCCCAGCGACAATGGCATTGTAGCCTGCTTCTTTAAGCATATTCTTTATAAGGATAGTTGTTGTTGTTTTTCCGTTTGTACCCGTTATGGCAATGATTTTCGCAAGAGAGAACCACGATGCAAACTCTATTTCACTCACTATTTCAATATTCTCTTCCTTTGCCTTGCGAAGAATGGGAATATCCGGAGAAATACCAGGGCTTAGTATTATAAGATGCTTATTTTTGTAAACATTATCTGAATGCCTGCCTATTTCTACTTCAATGCCTATGCTAGTAAGAATATCTTTGTTTTTTTTAATATCCTCAGATGCAGAACTGTCACTCACAAAAACGGTCGCACCCATTTTTCTAGCCAGTTTTGCAGCAGCAATACCGCTTTTTCCAAGGCCGAGAACAGTAATGGATTTATTTTTTATGTTCACAGCCTTTTTTTATCTCATTTTCAATTCGGATTAGTTTCTTTGAAATATCATTAATTCTATATTCAGAAGCACGATAATTGCAGTAATAAAGGATATATTCAGAATCCTATCCTGCCTTGCTGAAGTCTTTGCGCCAATTGCGCCGATAATATTTTTAATTTTCTCTTTTTCTTTACGGAATTGTTCCAGCTCTTCCTGTAGTTCTTTAACTCCGGGTCTGGTCATGTCAGTTTCCTTTGTTTTTCATTATGGCTTTAGCAGTTCAAATCCTGTAACTGGATCTAAAACGCGCATGGCTGTTGTATCAAGCAATTCAAATAAGATAATTTCCAGTACATGCCATGTCTTTACACCTTTGCGAATGCATCCGGTTACTGTTTGGGATTTTCTTCCGCAGGCTATATGCATATGCAAAATAGGTTTGCCTTTTTCATCAGGGAAAACAGTCCCAGTTCCTGCTATCTCATTCACATTATCAAGAATATGCTCCATAGGGACGATCAGCTTTTTACGTCCGTGTTCGGGACCAACTACAAGCTTGCTGTTCTTATCGGCTCCTCCGAGGATGATTAAGGCTGCGGCTTTAATGGACTTTTCGCGAGAAAATTTTTCAATCTCCTCATGGATAACATCTCCGTCCTCAAGACGAATAACAAATATTCTTCCTTGTTTGGCTTGTGAATATTTCATTAGATTTTTTTTACTTCAGCGCATTCTTAATTCTTTGCATAGCTTCTCGAAGCCGCTTGTCAGATACTGTCAAGGAAATTCTTATGTAGCCTTCACCGTGCTTTCCATAAGAGGAGCCTGCAGCAACAACAACCGAAGCCTTCTCAAAAAGCATTGTGGCAAAATCAATTGAACTTTCTCCATGAAGTGTGGGTATCCATAAGTAAAACGTCCCATCAGGAGGGGTGTAAATCCAGCCTATTGAATTTAAAGTGTTAACAACAAATCTACGTCTTTTTTCGTAGATATCCAATATTTTATCTATGTTTTGTGTTTCACTTTCCAATGCCTTTATTCCTGCGTATTGAATAGCATTAAAAACACCTGAATCCACATTTTCTT
Source organism: bacterium (assembly GCA_030652805.1). Taxonomy (NCBI): domain Bacteria; species bacterium. The sequence continues at coordinate 65,922 of JAUSPT010000100.1, forward strand.
TAACCTTTGATATTGCTGCTATTATATCCGGATTTCCCATAGCCATACCTATACGCCAACCTGTCATATTGTATGGCTTTGATAGAGAGTTAAGCTCAATTCCGACATCCTTAGCGCCTTCAACAGAAAGAAAACTGAGTCTTTCCTGTTTATTAAACACAATCTCGCTGTATGGATTGTCATGGCATATTGCAATGTCATAGGCCTTTGCGAATTCTACTAATTCAGCAAAGAATTTTTTGCTGGCAACTGCTCCTGTAGGGTTATTTGGGTAGTTAAGATAAAAAGCCTTTGCCTTTCTTGCAACATCAGAGGATATATCTGAAAGAACCGGAAGAAAATTATTTTGTTCCAGTATTGGGATGTTATAAGGTTTTGCTCCAGCCAGAAAGATATTGGCTCTATAGGCAGGATATCCTGGGTCTGTCATGAGCACAGTATCCTGTGGATCTACAATAGCCATAGCAAAATGATGCACACCTTCCTTTGAGCCTATTAAAGCTATAATTTCTGTGGCAGGGTCAAGCTTAACTTCGTATCTTTCTCCATACCATTCAGTTACAAACTCTCTGAATTTAAGCATCCCCTTTTCCTCATCTGTGGGATATTGGTGATTTTCCTGGTTATAGGCAGTTTTGCACAGTTCATCAATTATGGATTTGGGAGTTGCCTCAACAGGGTCCCCAATTGCAAGACTTATAACATCTATTCCATCAGCCTTTGCCTTTGCAATCTTATTGCGCAGTTCCATAAATAGATATGGAGAAATATTGTCTAATCTTTTAGCTGTTTTCATAAACTAGTTCTCCCTTGTATATTATTTGAGCATCTCCTTCCAAAAAAACATCTAAAAAAACACCTTTATTATAATACAGATTAACCTTTAAGCTGCCGCCTTTAACTTTAATGGAGATAGGCATTCTATTCACCTTGCCAAGTGCGTAGGAAATCGCTCCAGATGCAACTGCGCCTGTTCCGCAAGCATAGGTTTCTCCTTCAACGCCCCTTTCATAGGTTCTCATATTTAAAGAATCATCATTATTAATAGAGACAAAGTCAACATTTGTGCCCCTTGGAGAGAAATGCTTATGATAGCGTATAAGAGAACCTATGGTCATAACGTCAACATTCTCAATATTATCAAAGTACAAAATTGCATGAGGCACGCCGGTATCTATGTAATGAACAGTTTGTCTCTCCCCATTAACCTCAAGCTGTATATTAAGCTTCATATCACAGGGATTACTCATTCTTAAACGGATATTGTTGTTAGCAGCTTCTGCCTCAATTATTCCCGCAATTGTTTCAAAGCGTGTTCTTTTGGGAACTATTTTCAGTTGCTGCGCAAATCTGACAACACATCGTGCGCCATTACCGCACATTTCAGCCTCAGTGCCGTCAGCGTTTATTATCCGCATTTTGAAATCAGCCTTTTCAGGATTTTCTAAAAGCAAAACCCCATCTGCACCGATTCCAAACCGTCTTGAGCAAACATGTTTTGAAAAAGCATGCACATCTTCAATAATTTTATCTCGATTATCAATCACAATAAAATCATTGCCTGTTGCACACATTTTAGCAAATTTAATAATATTCATCACGCTCCTGTTTAATACTTTTGAATCTACCTTTCTTTATATCAAAAAATCTTATTAAACACAATTTCTTTCCACTTTTCTTGACAGTACTGTCAGCAGTGTGCTAGTTTACTGCTATTATGAAAATCAGGTTGCAGAAGGTTCTCGCAGATGCTGGTGTTGCATCAAGAAGGGCATGTGATAAACTGATTGATGAAGGGCTTGTAAAGGTAAATAATCAGATTGTTACAACTCCAGGTCTAAGGGTTAGTCCGGAAAAGGATAGAATTACTTATAAGGGAAAATCTCTTAAACCAGAGAAAAAATTCTATGTTATTGTAAATAAGCCTAAAGGGTATGTTTGTACCAACTGTGATGAAAAAGGAAGGCGAAGGACAATAGATATTGTCAAAGATATACCTGCAAGGCTTTATACAGTTGGCAGGCTTGACTGGGATGTAGAGGGATTGATAATCCTGACAAATGACGGAGATTTTGCATATAAGCTGACGCATCCGAAACATCATGTTCCAAAAACATATGTTGTAAAGATCAAAGGCGCTATAGAATCAAAACATGTTGCAAAGATTTTTTCAGGTATTTATGTAGATGGAAGAAGAACACAACCTGCAAAAGCAGAAATATTAAAAACTTCCAGGCAGATATCACATGTAAGGCTCACATTATTTGAAGGCAAGAAAAGAGAAATAAAACGTATGTTCTTTCAGCTGGGATATAGAGTTTATCATATTAAGAGAATTTCTATAAACGGACTTAAGCTTGGAAATCTACAGTCTGGAAGATATAGAAATTTAAGAGATTATGAGATAAAAAGACTTATGCGCCTGTAGTTCAGCTGGATAGAACGACAGATTCCGGATCTGTAGGTCGGGGGTTCGAATCCCTTCAGGCGTACTATATTAATAAAAATCAGAAAGGAGTATTGTTATGAAAATTGAGAAAGCCGTTATTCCGGTTGCAGGATTGGGAACAAGACTTCTTCCCGCTACAAAATCGCAGCCTAAAGAGATGCTGCCTGTGGGCAGAAAACCTGTTGTGCAGTATGTTGTGGAAGAGATAATTAATGCTGATATTCCTCAAATACTTTTTGTTACAGGCAGAAAGAAAACAGCTATTGAAGACCATTTTGACCCGGATCCTGAACTTATAAAAAAACTTAAGGAATCAGGCAAATTCAGTCTTTTGAAGGATCTTGAATATGAGAAGGATGTGTCTGATTTTTACTACATTCGCCAGAGTGTACAGGCAGGGCTCGCAGACGCAATAAGATTGGGCAGAAATTTTGTTGGTCAGGAGCCTTTTATTGTTGCGCTGGGTGATTCTATAATAAGAAGTTCTGATAATAGTAATTTACTAAAAAGAATGATTGATGTTCACCTTAAAACAAATTCTGCGTGCACGATTGCTGTTGAAGAAGTTCCAGATAATGAGGTGTATAAGTATGGGATTATTGAGTCTAAGGACAAGAAAACCAGTCATACAGGCGAGGTTAAAGATTTGATTGAAAAGCCGGAAATCAGCAGGGCAAAAAGCAATCTTGCAATAGCAGCAAGATATGTGTTCAATCCTGTTGTGTTTGACTTTATTGATAAGACAATGCCTGACGATGGGGGAGAGCTTCAAATTACTGACTCAATCAGGCTAATAATTAAGAATGGACACAAGGTTAGCTATGTAAAACTTGATGAGGGAGAAAAAAGATACGATATAGGTAATTTTGAGAGCTACTTCAAGGCATTTATAGATTTTGCATTATTAGATGATAAATATGGATATCTTCTTAGACAGCATTTAATTAAAAAAATGCATACGGGTGAGCTTCAACATGATTAAAGCTTCTGCTCCTGGTAGAGCAGGTATTATAGGAAATCCCACAGACGGTTATGGCGGTAGTGTTATATCATGCTCTATTGCAGAGCAGGCATATGTTACTATTGAGAAATGCGACAAACTAGTTCTTGAAATAGGGAATGAAAAGTTCGTAACAGACGGCAAAGTGGAATTTAATATTAAAAGTGAGCATTTCCTGATACCAGAAGCTATACTTAATTACTTAAATATTTGGGAAATCAAGATGCATCTGAAAGCATGGAGCGATGTTCCTTTTCAGGCTGGTCTTGCCGGCTCTACTGCAATGCTTGTTGCATCATTGAATGCTATTCTGAAATTCCTGAATACAAGCACTGATTGCGAAGATAAATATCATATGGCTGAAATGGCAAGAACTATTGAATTGAATTATATGAAAATTCAATGCGGATATCAGGATCAATATATGGCAACATTCGGAGGTCTTAATTATATTGATTTTCGGGATAAAGAGCATTATAGACAATTAAAGCATGAGGTTTATGCTACAGTGGAGCCGCTTCATTTTTATGTTAAAGAGCTCCCATTTGTGCTTGCGCATACCGGAGTTAGAAGAGTATCGGGTTCTGTTCTTAAGCCAATACGCGACAGATGGATGGACGGTGATATGAAGGTTATATCAGCATATGAAAAGATTGCACATATTTGCAGGCAAGGGAAAAAGGCACTACTTAATAAAGACTGGGTCAAGTTAGGTAATCTTATGAATCAGAATCATAGAATACAGCAGGATATTGGAGCATCAGGCAAAGAGAACGACCGTTTAATTGAGATAGCTCTGAAAAATGGTGCTTTAGGAGCAAAGCTTGCCGGCGCTGGAGGAGGAGGAACAATAATTGCATTACATCCAAAACCTGATAAAATGGTCAAAGAACTTAAACGTGCTGGGGCAGATAGAATTCTTTTTTTGGACCCCAGTAAAAAAGCGGGAGTAGTAGATACAGAATAAGGGAGGAGGTGATAAGAATGGCGCATGAAAAAAACAAAGGACAAAAGAAGGATAAGAAAGAGGCTAAGCTCTCATTAAAGGAAAAGAGAAAGCAGAAGAAGCAGAAGAAGAATGAAAGTTGATAAGAAATCCACAGAAAAAATTTGCGGCTTTCAATATCATGAACTTGGTTTTGCGAAAGTAGATACACATAGAAGTCTTCGCATGGGAACTGATGAGGTTATTTTCTGTATTGGGAAAACTCTCTCTCAGATAGTAAAGATTGCGCAAGTTATTTTGGAAAGCAATAATAGGCTCATTGCTACAAAGGCGAATCGCGAAGTTTTTAAGGCAATAAAGTCGAGATGGAGTAAGGCAGTATTTCATGAGAAAGCCTCTATAATTACAGTTAATAAATTCCCTAAGAAGAAGACAAATAAGAATATTCTTATACTTACAGCTGGTACCGCTGATATCCCTGTTGCAGAGGAGGCCTCAGTTACTGCGGAATTTCTTGGAAATAATGTAAAAAAGATCTATGACGTTGGTGTTGCAGGAATACACAGGCTGTTTAAGAATCTAGGGGAAATTCAGTCTGCAAACGTTATTATTGTAGTTGCCGGAATGGAGGGAGCTCTTGCCAGCGTTGTGGGAGGCATTACTCCAAAACCTGTTATTGGGGTGCCGACAAGTGTTGGATATGGTGCTAGTTTTTCTGGCATTACACCTCTTCTTACAATGCTCAATAGCTGTGCTGAAGGTGTTGTAGTTGTAAATATAGATAACGGGTTTGGTGCTGGTTATTTTGCAAGTCTTATAAATAAATAATACTATCCTTTGCCAGCATTGCTGAGCCTATTATACCTGCTTCCTCACCAAGCTGGGTGTGAACGATCTGGATTTTTTCTGCAAGGAAGGGAAAAACTCGTTCTTTAATCATATCTCTAAGTGGGTCAAAGAGATATTTGCCAGCATTAGCTATCCCGCCACCAATTACTATTATCTCAGGGTCCAGAAAATTTATAATGCCAGTAAGTGCAGTTGCCAGATATTGGGCAGTTTCTTTCCATATTTCAATTGCGAGCATATCTCCCACTGCTGCAGCTTCATAAACAATCTTGGGTGTTACTTTCTTCATATCTCCCTCAACTAGTTTTGGAATTATGCTTTCTTTTCTCTGCATGAGTTTTTCAATGGTTCTTTTTATGATTCTATCTCTGCCAATATAACTTTCAAGGCATGCAATGCCGCCACACATACATCCTGGGCCATCCACATTTACTGGTATATGTCCGATTTCTCCTGCACTGAGTGAGCTGCCGCGATAAATTCCACCATTTATTATTATTCCTCCACCAACACCTGTTCCCAGAGTCAGGCATATGACATTTTTTGCCCCTCTTGCTGCTCCACATTTTAACTCGCCATAGGCCATGGCATTAACATCATTATCAATAAATGTTGGAATATCTAAAGCAACCTCAACATATTCCTTCATATGCACATTCTCAAATCCTTCAATATTTGTTACTCCACGGACTATTCCTTTTTCGCTATCTACAAGGCCTGGTGTTCCTATTCCAATGCCCATAATTTCTGAGTTTGTTTTATTTGCTTTTTTTATAACGTCCTCAATACATTTGACTATCTGTTTCAGAACAACATCTTTGTTTTCTCCCGTAGAGATACTCAATTTGTCAATGATTTTTCCATTTGCATTTAATATAGCTGTATTGAGATTTGTTCCTCCAAGGTCTACGCCAATTAAAAAAGGTTTGTTCATATTTTCTTATATCTAAAGTGAACGGCAAACTGGATAATAATACAAATAATCATAAAAATTACACACATGGAATATGCTCCGGATGCAGAGAATATTTTTGCTATAATTCCGCCCAGAAATGTTCCCAGCAAGCTTCCACTGGCTAATATCGCTTCATGAAAACCTGTTTTTTCGCTTTTTTCGCTTCGCGCTTGTGAACTGTAAAATAAACTTGAAGAATATAAAAAGCCAACAGTTACTCCTATTAGAGAGAAAGCTAATGTCCACAAGATAATATTGTTACGGGAGAAAATAAGTATTATAAATCCAGATACCAGCATAAGTTCATAGAAAAACAAATGTGAGAATGAGTACTGCCACCTATGATTTAATCCGAGAATAAAAAATATTGCAACCTGAAATATGCCCAAAACTGCTCTGAGAGAACCTATGACTAGTGGAGACATGCCAGCGTCCGTAGCAAACTTTGGAAAAAGCCAGGCTATAATTCCCATAGAAAAGAACACAGCAAATACACCTATCCATGCTAATATCAGGAAAGATTTTACGTTACTATTTTCTACTATTACACTAGACTGCGATGAATTATTCTGTTTATTTTGAGTAGTACATCCTATTGGATCAGTTGATTTATTATGGATATGTCTGCTTACAAGATATATTCCTATGAAACTTATTATCAGGTTAAGAATAAATAACATTTTAATATTTATACAGGAAATGATGAGCCCGCCAATAAAACAGCCTATAACTCCGGCAGAACCCCATCCGACATTGAATCCTTGAAGGTTGCGAGTAGTTTGAGCAGGACCCAATCTAATAGTTATATGGGCTTGATATGTAGGCCAGAACATTGATAAAACCATACCCATTAAGCCACATAATATAATGATAGCGGGAATATTGTTGAATAACAAAAATCCAAGTATTAGAAAAGGATATGCAATGGATACAGACAGAATAGCTGTTCTTTTATTGATACGATTTGACAGCAAACTCTGAATAATACATAATGGTGCATAGCAGATTGAAAATACACTTCCAGCCAGACCCAGAACAAACGGATTGCTGGCACCTAAATCAATCATATGAAGCGGGATTGCAATAAATAGACTTGCGCCGATAAAAGCATATATAAAAGGAATTGTAAATATATTTACCATTTTAGCTTTCTCTTGATTAGTATGCCAACTACAGCACACAGTGTCAAGAGAATGTCAACCACATTTAGAAATGTCCGCTTTTAAAACATTTAGAAATGTCCTATTTTGTTAAGATTAGTAGTAGTAAATTTTTCTTTTTGATCAAACTTTTTCTTTTTGTTAATTATGTGCCTATTGTGGATAACTCCTTGTCTTGTATTTT
>JAUSPT010000101.1 GCA_030652805.1 bacterium
ACAAGGAGTTATCCACATTATGCACAGAATTAACAAAAAGAAAAAGTTTGATCAAAAAGAAAAAATTACTACTACTAATCTTAACAAAATAGGACATTTCTACTTTGGTAAGAATAGGACATTTCTATTTTGGCTTGACAGCAATGCTTTTCCTGCTTGCCAAAACCAGTGCATAATGATAGCATATACTGTTATGAAGAGTCATAAGCCTAAAATAATTGCTATTATTCCTGCAAGATATGCCTCTACCAGACTTCCAGGAAAAGTACTCAAGGATATTTGTGGGAAGCCTATGATACAACATGTTTATGAAATAGTATCCAATGTCAAATTTATTCAGGAGACAATCATAGCTACAGATGACAAACGGATACTAAGAGTAGCGCAAAAATTCGGAGCTAATGCTGAGATGTCTCCAAAAAGCTGCAAATCCGGCACTGACAGAATTGCATGGATAATCAAGAAAATGCCTGATATTAGAGAAGATGACATTATCATCAATGTGCAGGGAGATGAGCCTTTAGTAAATCCAAAAGCTATTAAAAAGCTTATAAAAACGATATTGTGTGACGTACATGTCGTTATGGCAAGTTTAATGACTAAAATATCTAATATTAATGAATTGATGGATTCAGGCATAAATAAAGTAGTGGTAGATAAAAACAATTTTGCACTGTACTTTTCTCACTCCCCTATCCCATTTTCAAGGGATAAATTGAAGAATCTAAACACTAAACTAATTCTTGGGACAACGGACATATTCTATAAACACTTAGGAATATACGCCTACAGAAAACATTTCTTATTAAAGTATGCCAAAATGCCTCAAACCTATCTTGAAAAGATTGAAAAACTTGAACAGCTTAGAGTTCTTGAACATGGTTATAGAATAAAAATGGCGGAAACAGAATTCGACTCAATGAGTATTGATACTCCGGCAGATTTAAGAAAGATCCGGGAAATTCTTTCCTGAAAAATTTCTAATGTAAACTTTTCCTCTTTTTTCTCGTCTAATATAATAAATAGAAAATCTCAGGGCGGAAAGGAGGGATGAAGAAGTAGAAGTCCTAGAATTAAAAAAATGCGAATCAAGTATTAAAAGGAGGAAAATGATCATGGCAAAAAAGTATATTATTCTAATAACAATAGGTTTTGTCTTACTGGCTGGGTTGAATTTTCAGGGCATCTTTATCTATAGGGAACTCGCCAAAATTACAAAATCCAATGCTACAAGAGCAGAGCATCCTTCTAAAAGAAAATCCCGTATGCCACAAGCAAAAAGATACGACAGGGGCACTTTTGAGAAGGGCAGAGTTCCCATGACCACAAAAAGAGAAATTGAGCAACTCAAAAAACTAAGAGAAGAAAATCCCGAAAAATTTCAACAGCTAATGAAAAAACGAAGAGCAAAGCTTAAAGAGAAACTTGCCTATCTCAAAGAACATGACCCTGAAAAATTCGCACAGCTTCAGAATAAATTTCAAAACGCAAGGACGAAAAGACTAAAGGAATTAAAACATACAGATCCTGAAGCTTTTCGTAAGGAAATAGACAAATTAAAACAGCTGAAAAACAATATAGAGAAAAATATTGAAAAGCTGGAAGAAGAATCTGAGCATAAGTAAACCCTGATTATATGGTCTGTGAAGATAGCCAAACAATAAAAGAAGCAAAGGCAGGCAAAGAGTCTGCCTTTGCTCAACTAATAGAGAAATATATGAAAAAAACCTATAGTATGGCATACGCCCTTACTGGAAACAGCGAAGATGCAAAGGATATATCTCAGGAAACTTTTTTGCGAGTATTTCGCTCATTGGGAACATTTAACGAAAAATCATCTTTTAAAACGTGGCTTTACAGAATCGTTATAAACCTCTGTAATGATTATTACAGGCAAAAATTACGTTTTAAATTCATCTTTTGGGATAAAGATAATGAAGATGCCCCAAACAGAAACATTGAAACTGTGCTCATGCCAAAGAGCATGGACAATAATCCTAGAGATAAAGCAGTAGAATCAGAACTGAATGAAAGATTAAATAATGCAATATCCAAATTATCTTTGAAACAAAAAGCTGTATTTGTATTAAAAAACTTCGATGGTTTATTAATAAAAGATATAGCTAAAACACTTGGTTGTAGTGAAGGTACTGTAAAAAGCCACCTTCACAGAGCTTGCAGAAAAATACAAAAAAAGTTAAGACTGTTCTTATGAAAAAGAGGAGGTGTTACATATGCTTAAATGCTGGATGATAAGGAAAAAGCTTTTGGAATACTGTTACAACGAACTATCTGGGGAAAAGGCTAATAAAGTCAGAAACCATCTATTAACCTGTTCAAAATGCCAAAGAAAATATGAGGATACCCAAAACCTGATAAGAGTACTTTCCAATAAAGAGATTAAAAAACCTGCTGAGGGTTTTTGGAAGGAGTATAAAGAAGATCTAATGGAGAAATGGAACAAGGTAAAACATAAAAAATTATCACCAGAGAAATTTGCATCTGTTCATATTCCTAACACAGCATTTAATACAAAAATCTCTCTACAGTTAAAGTTAGCAGTACCTATGCTTGTTTTGGTAATCACTGTTATAATCACAGGCATCTTTGTTAATAAAAAGGAACTCAGCACTGGACAATTGCTTAAGGAATATATAATTCTCGAGGATTTAGGAGAAAATGCAACATTTGTCTTGAATAACAATAATGCTACTGACTCACTTGTGAAAGACATAGAGTTCTGGGAACAGGTAGATAGTAATTGGATATAAGAATTATTTATTTTTTGACAGACACGTTTTATAAAGAACATCTGTTTGGCAGGCCATTTCTTGAATACTGAACTTTGCTACATGCTCTCTGGCTTTTCTTCCCATATCAATTCTTAATTGCTTATTATCTAAAATTTTTATAATAGCATTTGCCAGTTTATCACTGTTTGCCGGAGGAATGATAAAACCAGTTTCCGCATCAATCACTGCTTCCCTATTCCCACCAACATCTGTTGCTACAACAGGTTTCCCTGCTGCCATTGATTCTAATATAACGTTTGAAAACCCTTCTACGAAAGAGGAAAGCACAGAAACATCTATGATATGAAGCAGCTCAGGGATATCATGCCTAAGTCCTGTAAAGATTACCCTGCCTCTTATCCCCAGCCGCATTGCCTGTTCCTTGAGCTCGGATTCTAACGGTCCTTCTCCAACAATCATGAATTTTACATTATCAATAATCCCATTGATTTTAGATGCAGCTTCTAAAAAATACTTATGCCCTTTTTGAGGATAAAGACGTGCAAAAATCCCAACTAACAGCTCATCTTCCCCAACGCCAATCTCCTCTCTCTTAGCCTGATAGTCAAAGTCTTTATTAAACTCTTCAATATCTATGCCATTATATATTGTTACAAACTTATTTGGATAAATTCCTGAATTTTTAATGTTAAATTCTCTTACAGAATCTGAAACAGCTATTATTTTGTCTGTGCACCTTGAAAGCACCCTGTCAATCAGAAAGTGTTTTCTTGTTTTCCATGTATCTATGTTGTGAAGATTAGCAATAATCACTGGTATGCCTGCAAATTTTGCAGCAATGCGGCCAGGTGTGTTTGACCGATACATATGAGTATGAACTATATCAAATTTCTCATTCTTCATAAATTTGTATAACCTGTACAATCCCACAGGGTCCAATCTACTCCTCATACGTATTTTAACAACTCTTATCCCAAGAGCTCCCAGATCATTCTCATAAGCTCCCTGTTTATCCCGAATACAGCAGACCGTTATATCATATTTATCCCTTAATAAAGAAAGTACTCTAACCAGCCTTTTCTCTATTCCACCGACTGGCAGCCATGTTATTATTCTTAGAAGTTTAGGTTTATATTGCATTAATCAACTTTTTTAATCTATCTATTCCTGAAATAATCCCTACTTCAATTCTGAGAACCAGTATTTCAAGATTCTTAATATTCAACCTTTGCAACCTTACTGCGTCTTTTTGCGTAGTAATGATAAATTTTACATTAAGCGCTTTTTGCCTCGCCTGTATGTTATCTATATCCTTTTTTGCGTACCAATAATGGTCAGGATACCTAAGCTTTTCTACTATTTTGGCTCCAACATGTTCCAATGTGTTCTCAAAAGATACTGGATCTCCAAGGCTTGAAAGCGCTATTACCTTTTCCCCCTTTATACATTCAATATCCAGCTGCTCTTCTCCAGCAATACTTTTAAAACATACAGGCTTATGAATAGTGGTTATGACTTGTGCTGAGCTGTTAATATCAAGAAGCCTTTTCTTAATTATCTCTGTATCCTTAATCATATCAATTTTTGTTATTATAAAGCAATCTGCTCTTTTTAAACACTTATATGGCTCACGTAAATTTCCCCTTGGGAAAACATATCCATTACCAAAAGGACTGGAAGCATTTATAACTACTATATTTATATCTCTATGTAAGCGCCAATGTTGGAAGCCGTCATCTAAAACTACTATATCTACGTTGAACTTTTCTTCTGCGATTTTTCCTGTTTCATATCTATTCTTGCCAACAAAAACAACTGTGCTTTTCAGGTTCTTTGCTAAAAGATATGGCTCATCTCCTGCTTTTTCTACATTACACAAAATCTCTTTTCCATTAGAAACAAGTTTTATATCACTCTCTCCGACTCTTCTGTATCCTCTGCTCAATACTGCAACTTTTTTCCCTTTTTTAATAAGCATATTCACTAGAAGTTCTACAACAGGAGTTTTACCAACTCCTCCCAATGTTATGCCTCCAATACTTATAACTTTTGAGGAGAGTTTCCTTTTCTTTAGAAGATTCATGGAATACATAAAAAGCAGCATACTCTGGCCAATAATCACTAAAAATGAAATAAAGAAGAGACATAGTTTTAGTAAGCTATGTCTTCTATTATCAGACACTATATTTCTATAAAAAAAATCGTGCCAATATCTACCAGACCATGGACCATAGACCATAGACCATAGTCTTTCACTGCGGTCTGTCGTCTGTGATCTGTCGTCCATAGTATTAAACTCTCAATTCTAACACTGCAGTTCTTACAACATTTTTTAATACACTGCTTAATTCCCCATTAATCGTACATGCAGCTGCATTGTGGTGTCCGCCTCCTCCGAATTTCGATGCAATTTTGCTGACATTTATCTTGCTTTTTGAGCGAAAGCTTATCTTTATATTTCCCTGAGAATGTTGTTTGAAGAGAATCCCTACCTCAACTCCTTCTACATTGCGCGCATACTCAACTATTTCCTCACTATCCTCTTCTCTTGCACATGCCTTTGTATACATATCAGATGTAATAAACATATAACCTATCTTTCCTTTAGCGTCAAAACTCAATGTCTCTAACGCAAGCTGCAATAATTTAAGCTTACTTACAGGAATGTTCTGATATATTTGATTGCATATTTTAGTATGATCAATGCCTGTTTGCAGAAGTTCAGAAACTGCCAAATGCGTCTCAGCGCTGGTATTAGAATACTGAAATGACCCTGTATCAGTCACAATAGCTGTATATAAACAAATCGCCTCAGGTTTCCTTATCTCCAATTTCATATACTTATAAAGATGAAAAATTTGTTCCCCAACTGAACTCATATGAGGATCTATCCAGTTTATAATGCCAAAACAATCATTACTCAGATGATGATCTATATTTATTACTGTTTTTATATTATTTATATGGTCTCTCATATTCCCCAGTCTACCTTTGCTTCCAACATCTAATACAAACGCTAGTTCACTATACGGCAGAGTTACATTATGCTTAATTAACCCGCTGTTAGGCAGAAACTTATATCTTGCTGGCAAGGGAAATGAATTAATTAGCTCAACGTCTTTTCCCATTCTCTTTAAAAGCAGGTATAAAGCTATTTGGGAACCAATTGCGTCTCCGTCAGGATAGACATGAGTGGTAATAAGAAATCTTTTGTGGCAGGCTATTTGCCTGATAATCCTGTTTATAATCTTCTCATTTTTGATTAGAAATTTCATCTATCTTCTTCAGAACACGCATTCCATCTTCAAAAGCCTTATCATATATAAAGTGAAACTCTGGAGTAACCCTTAGATCCATGCTATGGGCAATACGAGTCCTGATAAATCCACTAGCTTGCCGGATATGTCTCATAATCCTGTTTTTATCTGAGCCCTCACCCGGAGGAATTAGATAAACTTTAGCATAGTGCAGATCAGAACTTACCTCAACCCTATTGATTGTAACAAATTTTACAGCTATATCATTCATATCTGTAAGCAATATCTTACTAATTTCTCTTTTTAAGGATTGATTTATTCGATCTGTTCGTCGTTTTGACACAATAATTCAGCCAATTCTATATTATTTCAGCTTTTCCTTTTCCATGACATGCGCTTCTATGATATCCCCTTCTTGGACATCTTTGCAGTTGTCTAGCCCAATTCCACATTCGAGCTCTGCTTTAACTTCTTTTGCATCATTCTTAAATCTACGCAAAGAAGATATTTTGCCTTGATAAACAGGTTTGCCTTCTCTTGTTAAAGTAGCTACGCAATCTCTCCTGATCTTCCCTTCTAAAACATACGACCCACAAATTAACGTAGTTTTTGAAATCTTAAAAATCTGACGCACTTCTGCTTTTCCTATTAAAACTTTTTTATATTCAGGCTCAATCAACCCTTCAACCAGTTTTTTAATATTATCAACAGCTTCATATATAATACTATAATATCTTATAGATACATCATTTCTTTCTGCAATATCTAATGCTCCTGATTCTGCATGAACGCCAAAACCCAGTATTATTGCGCCAGAAGAAGATGCCAGTAAGACATCCGATTCGTTAATATTTCCGATTCCGCTATGAATAATATTTACCTTGACTTTTTCTAGGCTCAGGACCTCTAATGAGTTACATAATGGCTCAATAGACCCTCTAACATCCCCTTTAATGATAAGATAAATTACTTTTGTCTTATCATCTTTGATATTAAAATTAGCAGTGTTTCCTCCTTTAACATGTTTTCCCGATTCTAATCTTGAACTCATTTCTTTGGCAACTTTTTCAGACTCTACTGCTAAAAACCCTTCACCTATTTCTGGAGCTTCTGAAAATCCAAGTATTTCTACAGGAGTAGACGGACCTGCTTCATATACTCTTTTGCCTTTATCATTTATTAAAGCTCTCACCTTCCCGCAACACATCCCGGAAATAAAAGCATCTCCCATTCGTAAAGTTCCCTCTTGTATAATAACTGTAGCTACATGCCCTTTACCTTTATCTATTCTGGATTCTATGACTGTACCCTTTGCAGGAGTAGAGGTGTCTACAGTCAGCTCCAGCATGTCAGTCTCAAGGAGCAGCATTTCCAATAAATTATCCAATCCCTGCTTCTTAATAGCTGATACTTCCACACATACAGTTTTCCCTCCCCATTCTTCAGGGGTCAAGTCTTGCTCTGACAATTGCTGTTTCACTCGCTCTACATCCGCATCTGACTTATCAATCTTATTAATTGCTACTACAATTGGCACATTAGCCGCCTTTGCATGATTAATGGCCTCTATTGTTTGCGGCATAATACCATCGTCTGCTGCCACAACTAATACTACTATATCTGTAACATGTGCGCCTCTAGCTCTCATAGATGTAAATGCTTCGTGTCCAGGGGTGTCAATAAAAACGACATCTCTTTTGTTAACATTTAGTTTGTATGCCCCTATATGCTGTGTAATGCTTCCTTTTTCACTACCAGCAACATCTGCATGTCTAATGGCATCTAAGAGACATGTTTTCCCGTGGTCCACATGACCCATTACTGTTACAATAGGAGCTCTTGAGACGGATCCCTTAGTTTTTATTTTTGTCCTGACAACAACATCTTTTTCATCAGCAACTCTAATTAGATCAGGATCGTAACCTAGCTCTATAGCAACTTCAACAGCAAGTTCAGGCTTGAGCATCTGATTAACATTAGCAAAAATGCCTCTTTCGATTAACTTCTTAATTAATGCAGTTGCATTTACATTAATCATTGTTGCGAGCTGTCCAACAGTGATATCCGAAGGTATTAAAAGACCATCCGACGAGTCATCCAACGAAGATTTCCCTTTCTTTACGGTCTTTTGTTCTTTTAGCTTCCCTTCTTCTCTTAACATCTCAATAAAAAGGTTACATGCGTCATCCTCTATATCACTCATATGGGTTTTTATACTAACCCCCAACTTTTTCAGTTCTTTTATGACCTCTTTACTTGGCAAACCAACTTTTTTTGCTAATTTGTGTACTTTCATTTTCTCATAAGCCTAAGTTTATTTAAGCATTTTTATCTTTGCAGCTGTTTTTATTCCAATACCAGGCAATTTAAGTAAATCCTTTACTGATATCTTACTAATCTTGTTCATTGTATCATATCCATGATTTTCTAAAATACCTATTATTCCCTTACCAATGCCCGGTATATTAATTTTGTCTCTTTCCTCTTTCTTTTCATCAGCAACTATATCAATCCTGCAATCAACCAACCGTGACGTTAACTTTACATTCTGCCCTTTTTTGCCAATTGCAATAGCAAGTTGATCCGGGTCAACTAATACAGTCGCTGCTTTGTTTGCCTCATCCAATTTTACACTTTTTATTTCAGCTGGGGCTAATGCTTTTCTAATAAAGGTTTTAAGATCTTTATCCCATTCAATAACGTCAATCCTCTCACCAGCAAGTTCCTCAATAACTGCCTTTATCCTGGTGCCTTTTATCCCGACACACGCTCCGACACAATCAACATTTTCTTTGTTGCTGCAAACAGCTATTTTTGTTCTATCTCCTGCTTCTCTAGCAATAGCTTTTATTTCAACTATATTTTGAGCAATTTCGGGAACCTCTAACTCAAGCAATCGTCTTACAAACTCTGGATGTGTTCTGGAAACAATTATCTTAACCTTACTACCAGAATCTGCGACTTCTAAAATATAGGCGCGTATTCTATCACCCTGTTTGTATCTCTCATTCAGTAAACGCTCCCTATACGGCATCCGAGCTTCAGCATCGCCGAGGTCAATTATCACATCTCCATAATCAAATCTATACACAACTCCATTGATTAAAGTGCCTTGTCTTTCTCTAAATTTTTCATACAGATTGTCGTTTTCTACATCTCTTATCTTTTGCATTATTACCTGCTTTGCGGTCTGAGCGGCTATTCTGCCAAAATCATGAGGCGTTATCTCCTCGACATATATGCTGCCGACTTCCAAATTCTTATTTATTTTTTTCGCCTCTTTAATACCAATTTCCTTATGTGGATCTACTACATCACGTACAACTTTTTTTCTTAAGAACACACAAATTTCTTTCCTATCTTCACCAATAGACACCTTAAGGTCTATGGAGGCTCCCAATTTTTTTTGCGCAGCTGATAATAAAGCTGTCTCGACAGCCTCTACAAGAATCTCTTTTTTTATATTTTTCTCTTTACAAAGCGTTGTTATAATTTCGGAAATCTCTTTATTCATGATAATCCTCTATTAATAACAAAGAGTGGGGAAACGTATTACCCACTCTTTTCTATTTGCCGGGTTATTTCTCGGGGTTTTATATCACAATTTAGAAGACCTTGCAAGAAATTTTTCAATAGCTTTTCTTATTTTGTCTTCCTCTTCAATCTCCTCTCTTGAGAATATCTTATAAACTTTATAATACCTATTCTTATACTTTAATTCGAACTTTTTCAGTTCTTCAGGTTTGAATTCAAGTTTAAAAGCAGTTGTTGCTTCATCAAATCTTAAATTGCCCGTTATATACCTCCATGAATACACTCCTCTAGTAATATAAGTCCCCATTGTATAAACAAGATAATTTGTGTCCCTACCCTGACAGAATCTCCACAACTCAGTTTCATCTCTTGAAAACATTGAGTACATATAATTCTTTATTTTATTTCTTATATCATCCGACTCTACTTTTGCATGAATTAATACAGGTCTGTCTGCATACAACCTTATAAATCCTGCTACTGAAAAGTTTGTTGCAATAGGACTATCTTCAGGAGTGTTCTTTTTAAGCCATTTGCATACATCCATTAGGGATGAAGGATGTTCAATAAATCCAAGTTTTTTGCAAATATGAGCTGTCTTTATATATTCAAAAGGCAGGAACATTAGAAGTAAAGCCGTAACCAGATTAACTATCTTTGATTTAAATTCGGGCATTTGAGTTTCGGATTTCGGATTTCGGATTTCGGATTTTTGGGGTATGCACTTATATATAAGGGAGATAGAACAACATAAGAAGAAGATTAGAAAGACTCTCATCCTTGCAAAAAGAAGATACAGAATCAGAAAAAGAAACGTTAAACATACAAAAAGGATATCCTCTTTTGTCGACCTTCCCTTACAACATTCTTTACAAAACAAAACAACTGCTACTAGCGCAATAAAAAGAGTTGAGCTAAAAAAAGTTACTATCTCTATAAGCGAAGGTGTAATATCAGCAGGTAACCACATAAAATTTACATCAAAAGGCAAAAGAGCTGGATTAGCTGGTTTTACTCCCAAGAATCTGAGTTTGTAGAGAAATAGAGATGTTATATGAGAGTATGTACCAAACTGATTTTTTAGCACAAAAGAATTAATAACCTCTAAAAAAGCAAATACGCCAAGAAGCAATAATAATGTTTTTAATCCATTTAATCTCTTCAATTTCATCAGGAAAGCTTTCAGGACGGCAATTGCAACTATAGAATATCCAAAAAACATCACATGACTGTAGAGAAATCCTATCTCTCTAAGCCTTATGTTTGTAAAACCTGCAAACATCATGAATAAAAGCCCTATAAAAACAAATTCTAAATAATTTGAGCTGCTCTTACTGTATATAATTAAAAACGCTACTGAACAAAATAAAATCCCCAAATAGAGTTGGGTAAGATCCCATGATATAACAGCAACATAAAGCAATAATCCAGCCAGAATTGATAAAAACAGCCTTGTTTTGTATCTAGGCTGATTTGAAATAAAAAACAGCAAACTTAAATTAAGGAATATAAGCGGTAAAGCAAAAGTCTGTTTGAGAAAAATTTCTCCTGTAGTTTCCAGCACAGAAGGAAGCATTACTCCATAATATGCTGAGGAAATTAAAGCTGCAACCCGATTTTTAGAGACATTATATGCCAATATAAAAACTGCAATTATACTCAATGAAAAAAGTAAAGGAATGATGTGTCTTATAAAACTAGTTAGTTGAAATTTACCCAGAAATGTTGAAATTCTATACAGATATCCATAGAAATATTCCATAAAAACAAAAACTTTCTTTCGAATATTAATGTTTTCTGGATATTGAATTTTATTGTCTATAACAGGCAGGCTACCTGTCTCAGCAATGACTTTGGTGTATATAAAATGAGGAGCAGATTCATTAGAAAAAGGGAGAGAACCATAAGCCTCTGCTCTGTGGTCAAGTATCTGAAATCTTATAAATATAGAGATTAGATATACTAAGAATATGGCAAAAAATACTACATATTTTCGATACATAATTTTTAGTATTAAGTAGTAAGAATTAAGTAAAAACCGCCACGCATTATAGACTTAATCCTTAGAGCGAAGCGTCTTAATACTTAATCCTGTTTTATACTTCAACCTGATTCATGGTTTCCATAAACTTTCTATTTGTTTTGGTCTTCTTCAATTTCTCAATTAAGAATTCCATTCTTTCTGTTACACTCATTGAAATCAACACCTTACGCAATAACCAAATCTTGCTCAGATCTTTTTGATCTATTAAGAGATCTTCTTTCCTTGTTCCTGAACGTTCCATATCAATAGCAGGGAAAACCCTCTTATCCACAAGCCGCCGATCCAGATGGATTTCCATATTCCCCGTTGCTTTAAATTCCTCAAAAATCACATCATCCATCCTGCTACCTGTATCAATCAGCGCTGTTGCTATTATTGAAAGGCTTCCCCCTTCTTCTATCTTTCTGGCAGCAGCAAAAAACCGCTTTGGTTTATGAAGAGCATTAGAATCCACGCCTCCTGAGAGAATTTTCCCGCTATGCGGCACCAGCACATTATATGCTCTGGCAAGTCTTGTAATACTGTCAAGCAATATAACTACATCTTTTTTGCACTCAACTAATCTTTTTGCTTTTTCAATCACCATTTCAGCCACTTGCACATGACGCTCAGGAGGTTCGTCAAAAGTCGAGCTTATTACCTCTCCATTAACAGAACGCTGCATGTCTGTGACTTCCTCCGGCCGTTCATCTATTAACAATACTATTAAAACCACTTCCGGATGATTCCTTGAGATACTGTTTGCTATTTTTTTGAGAAGCACGGTCTTCCCTGCTCTTGGAGGAGATACTATTAATCCTCTTTGCCCTTTTCCTATAGGAACTAGAATATCCATGACCCGCATAGATATTTCATCAGGATCTGTCTCAAGTACAATTTTCGGCTGCGGAAAAATCGGGGTGAGACGATCAAATTTAATCTTTTTTCTTGCAGTCTCCGGGTCGTCAGAATTTACTTTTTCTATCTTAAGTAAAGCAAAATATTTTTCGCCTTCCTTTGGAGGTCTGATCTCTCCTAATATCAAATCGCCTGTATGAAGGCTAAAACGGCGTATTTGCGATGGAGAGATATAAATATCATCAGGACATGGAAGATAATTGTAGTCTGAGGACCTCAAGAACCCAAATCCTTCATTTAATACCTCAAGAACCCCTTCCCCGTAAATATGTCCGTCTCTTTTTGCATGTTCTCTAATAACTTTTAAAACCAGTTCCTGTTTAGGGAGGCCACTGTTATCTTTAATTTTAAGTTCTTCGGCTATTCCCTGAATTTCATCAACATCCATCCTTTTAAGTTTTATAACATCCAAACGTTTATTCATGTGCATAACTCCTTCCATATTTTTTTGACTTGTTTTTCTGTTTCTTCTAATCCGTTATTGTTATCAATTATAAAATCGGAAAATCTCTCCTTTTCTTTTATTGACAGCTGCGCATTTATTCTTCTGCAGGCTTCTTCTCTGGTTAAAGATGATCTTGCTCTTAATCTTGCTATCTGATTCTCCATACCTACAGAAACTACTATTAACTTATCAACAAGCGAGGTAGCTTCTGCTTCTACAATAAGAGGCGCGTTAATAATAGTTACATTTCCTTCGTCATTGCGAGGCGTAGCTGAAGCAATCTTTTCCTTTATAATCTTAATAATTTCCGGGTGCATTATACGATTAAGATACTCAAGCTTCTTTCTATCCTTAAAAACAATATCTGCTAACCTTTTTTTATCAATCCTCCCAGAGTTATTAAGAATATCCCTGCCAAAGAAGCCAACTATCTTTGCAGGAACATTATTCCTATTAATCCTAGCATTTATTAAATCATTTGCAATTTTGTCTGCATCTATTATCTCTGCACCAAGATCAGCAAACATTACAGCTACTGTATCTTTCCCCGAAGCAATCCCGCCGGTTAAGCCAACTACCTTTAACATATAATTTCTAATTGTTAATTTTAAATTTTCAATGAATCTTTAATTTCAAAATTGCTAAACTATTTTTTTGTTTCCCTCTCTTCTCAAGAGAGGGTCAGAGTGAGTTACGTCAAAATCAGTTTATTAAACCCCAATTCCGCAAAAAGCCTGTTAACTTTACTCCTGTCAAAATCTTCCCTAAAAACTTTCGAACCACAATCCTCCCAGCATATTTTGATGGGAACATCTACCCTGAGACAAACCAATCTTTTACTTAATTCTGCTTGATGAGAGAACTGGCTCAAATTCTTTCTAATCCTTTCGTTCGGTATTTTATCTATGTTTTTCAAAACCCCTTCTAGGTCACCGAACTGTTTAACTAGTTTTGACGCTGTTTTTTCTCCAATCCCCATAACTCCGGGAATATTATCAGAGCTGTCCCCTCCAAGAGCCGCAATATCAACAAGCTTTTCAGGCTCAACACCATATTTTTCACGAACTTTGTTCCTATCAAAAACAGCTCCTTCTTTAACAGAGCGTATAATCCCGATATTGTCAGTTGCAATCTGCAGAAGGTCTTTATCGGGACTCATAACAAATACATCAAACCCATTCTTCTCTCCCTCTTTGGCAATGGTAGCAAGAATATCATCCGCCTCATATCCTCCCAGCTCAAAGATAGGAATATTTAAAGAGCGTATAACCTCTTTAAGTATCGGAAACTGGATAATCAGATCATCCGGCGTTTTAGGACGATTCGCCTTATAAGAAGCAAATTCCTTGTGCCTGAAAGTAGGCTCCGGCAGATCAAAAACTACTCCAATATAATCCGGTTTCTTCATGCGCAATATTTTCATAAGACTTACAGTGAATCCATACACAGCATTTGTCGGCAGCCCTTCCTTCGTCTTCAGTTCCCTTATAGCGTAAAAGGATCTGTAAGCATACGAATTACCATCTATAAGATATAACGACTTTTTCTGACTCATTGCTAGTAAATATTCAGTGAACTCCGTTGAAGAAAAATCCGAAACAAATTAGAAATCTCAATTTTCAAAATTCAAAACATTGTTTCGAGCATTTGTATTTTGGTAATTTGAATTTGTTTCGTGCTTCGTATTTCGTGCTTCGAATTTAAGTTAAGTCTTATAGTGTGTCTTGCGGCGTAATCCGCGCATTTCCGCTGGCATCCAATATGCTCACTGTTACAAATATCAAAAGCTTCTTTTTGTCATTGCTCTTTACCTTGTGCTGAAACAATTTACCCAGTAGGGGAATATCCGAAAGAAAAGGCACCTTATATACAGTCTTTCCGCTAGCATCTTCCATAAACCCGCCAAGAACAATTGTATCGCCATCATGAACAGTTACATATGTCTCTATATCCTTGCTGTAAAAATTTGGCTTACGATATCCTGTTGTATCAGAAGAAGATGAATAATAAGGGGTCGACCAACTCTCAACATTACTAACCACAGGCTGCAAGTATAATGTAACACAATTCGTGGCTTCATTTACCTGCGGTGTAACATTCAGTATCATACCAACATCCTTGTCCGTGAACGTATAATCATAGGTTGTAATCGCAGCCGAGGTCGTAGTCGCAGCCGCAGTAGTGCTTGTTACGGTATCCACATAAGTGACTGTCTCAACAAATCTGACAATTCCGGGCTTATTATTAAGCACTGTCAGCTTTGGAGCTGAAAGAGTATTGGTATCTGCTCTGCTCTGGAGCGCTCTTAAGACAGATGTGAATTGTATTCTATTTAAAACAGCTGCATATGTCATGTTTAGTCCAGTAGTTCCAAGACCTGTAATGCCCGAAAGAACATCTCCTGTAAAAGTATGTGTCTTTTGCAATGTCCCAGATGTTCCATGTACGCCTTTCACAGCAGTTTCAGGCTTTGCCTGATTTTTATTATACGTTCCTGTAATGTCTTTAAAACCTATACCTATGTCCTCCCCTTCCTGCAATCTCACATATACATATCTTGCCTCTATAGAGACCTGAACAGGAGTTCTGAGCTCAGCTAATATTTTCTCTGTCTTATCCAGATTCTCAGGGGTATTCTTAACAAATAGCTTATTGAGTTCACTCTGCACAGTGATACTGGCGCCTGTTGGCTGAGGAACAAGCGCTTCTAAAAGCGCTTTTATGCTTTCGCCGCTTACTGCGCCAGCCACTCCGCCAGTCTCTTCCCCTGCTGCTCCCAATCCAGTTGCTTGCTCCTCAGCCGTAGTCTTGAAACCAGACTCTGTTAAACGTTTTATATTCATTGAAGACCCATACTCCAAGGGGTAGACTCTTGTTTCCAAATCTTCAAGAGGCTGAGTCAGAATCCTGGCATTGGTAGAAATCCATATGTACTCCTTTGTAAACTTGTAATCCAGGCCCTTAGGCCTTAGTATTGCTTCAAGCACACTTAGGAGAGTCATATCCTGCAGGAAACATGTTACCTTCGTATTTACAGAACCTGTTGGCTGAGCAACTGCTGCCTCTCCTGCCCAGCCCTCAGCCTGTTCTGCTGCAGGAGCCGCCTGAGCAGACGCTCCGCCAGAGAATATTGCCTCGTCAACAACAATATTAATACCTGTCTGCTTTATTAAGAACAGTACTACATCTCTCAAATCCGTGCCCGTATACTTTACAAGCGGAACCTTAATGCTGCTTGCCTTATCTTTTAATTCTATAGCTGCTCCTGCCCTTTCTTTCTTGCGTTCTAATTCTTTTCTCCTCTTCACTTCAGCTGGTGGCAACTGCGCTTTAGTAACCTCTAACATTCGCTCATCAGAGATAGTCTGAAGCCGCTTTCTGCTGAGATTCTCTTCCTTAATTGTCTTCTCTGTTCTGGCCTTTGATATTAGAAGCTCTACACTTCTGCGAAGATTTTCATCTAAAACATCAGGAAGAATCTCTTCAAGTATTTTAATTGCCTCATCATATTCTCCTGCGTCTGCCTTTATCTTGGCATCCGTAATCCTATCCTGTATATCCCTCTTTTTTAAGACTTCTTTTCTCTCTATCTGCTTTTTTGCAGTCTTCGCCTGCTGAGCAGATTCCCTTTCATTCTGCTCTCTAAGCGACTCCTCTGAGGCTTTTAAGTATTCCTTTGCCCCTTCATGCGCAGAATCAAGACTCAAAACAGCATTGAATTCTTTAATTGCATCAGAATATTCGTCATTACGGTATAATTTTTTGCCATTTCTGTAACGTGTTTCTATCTTACTCTCTAATTCTTCCCTTTCAATCTGCCTGCGCTCTTCTATCTTCTTTTTCTGAAGCGCTATTAAATCCGCCTCTTTCTCTGTATCCTCCTCTGCCTTTTGTTTTGCAAGTTTTGATGTCTTCTCTGCTGCCTCCTGTTCAGAAACGTCAATTTTTTCTCTTGTTTTATCTGCCATCTTTAAAGCTTTTTTATTTCCGGAATCTATACTGAGAACTTTTTGGTATATAGTAAGAGCTTGTTTGTAATCCTTGTCCCCGTAACTCTCGTCAGCCTGCTTAAAGAGTAATTCTATTTGCTCTCTCTTTATTTCCTCTGCTCTCTTCTGTGCTAATTCTTTCTGTTCCTCAATAAGCTGAGCTTTATCGCTCCGCATTTTCTCTATCATCTTTGTCGCTTTATTATTTTCAGGATCTATCAGAAGCACTTCTTTAGAAACAGACATTGCGCCACTGTAATCTTTGTTGCTGTATAGCTGTTTGGCTTCTCTCACTAACCTGTCTATCTTTTCCTCTCTGGCTTCTTCCTTAAGCTTACGATCTTTCTCCGCCTGCTTCTGCGCTTCTAAACGCGCCTGCTCAGCAAGTTTTCCCTTGTTAGCTAATTCCCTTTCCCTGGCAATTTGAGTCCTCTCTTCTGATTTTGTAATTAGTTTCTGCGCAGACTTATTATCTGAGTCCATTTTGAGAATTGCCACGCATTGAGCTATTGCCTCATTATACTTCTCGTCTGAATACAGACTCCTTGCAATATCAAACAATTCATCCAGCTTCTTCTGCTTTTGCTTCTCAGCTTGTCTTTTCACCAGCTCTTCTTTTTTACGCTGTTCCTCTAATTCTTTCTTCCTTTTTCTTTGCATGCAAACTTGCGCCTTCTTAAGAAGACGGTGAGCACCTGCATTATACTGGTCAATCTCGTGCACCTTCTGACACTCGATAATTGCTCTTTCGTAGTCTCCTCTCTTATAATACTGCCTGGCTAACTTATAATATTCCTTTATTTTTCCCTGATCATTTTCTGACAAAGCTGTATCAGCATAAACAACTTGGCTGGAAAATGCTGAAGAGATCTGAGGACAAAAATCAAATATTTTTGAACATGTAAAATGAACAGTCAGAAAAGAAAAAGCTAATAGAACCATGCCTAAACTGTATTTCTTCATCGCTAAACCTCCTAGAACTACTTATTAATTTCTATCCTTATGTCCTTCTTCTTATCTTCGTCGGATAGTAGCATGTAAGTTTTTGTTATGTCAAGAACTTTAAGGTTTTCAACAAGTTCACCTTTCCCCACATAAAATTCTTCTCCTGTACTTTTATTCTTTATCGTTGCAACCAGCCGTCCTCCAATATCAATAACACCGATATACTCATATTTTGTTGCTGGTTTTATTTTCTTTTCCACTTTCTTTTCCATTACTAGTTCTTCTTTAATCTTAAGCCCTGGCACAGAAGAAAAGGCGTTACGTTTATAAAAATCACGATAGTATAGAATAGGCTTTTTGGTAAAAAGCCCAGCAGACGCACCTAAAGTTTCCTCTTTTGGAATATCCTTATTCAAGACAGCCGGATTATATCTTTGTTCCAACCCAAATTCAGCCTCCAAAGACATGCCTATTTCTTCATTATGACCCCACTGCATGCCCAGTCTGACAGAAAGAAAGAGAAAAACAACCAGAATAAGCCAAAAAATTACTCTTTCAAAATTGTCTTTGAGAATAGCTAAAATTTGGATTAACAGCACTGTCACTTCTTTCCTCCACATCTTTAAATCCAAACAATTGTATTTATCAACAAATCAAGAGAAAGCATATTTGCTTCCTTTGAAGTTATAGAGATTTTCTCTATAACATATAATTCAGAAGCATTTTGCACGTTATATAAAAACTGAGTGATTGCCATAAGATTGCCATTTACAGTAAGTTCTATAGGAACTTCTTCAAAATAGGATTTATTGGAAATCTCACCAAATGTTAAGCTATTAATCGAGAGTAAGTTGCTATTGATACCCAGTTTAAGAATATCCTGCATAACCCCAAGCTGCCTCAATAAAGCAGGAACCTGTTTCCCATCAGGCATTGCATCTGAGAATCCCAATGATGGAGGAATTTCTACACCTGATTTATTGGAGAGCTTAAGCATCTCTCCTCTTACGGTTAATAGTCTCTGCTGGAAAAAAAGCGCAGGATTTCCTGATGTTGGCATCTGAACGTTTTGCTCAAAAGTCAGCTGCTTCTTTACCAATTCATATTCTTTTTCTAACCTCTTATTCCCTTCCTCCAATACCTCGATAATCCTTTTAGATGGAGGCCCTTCACTTCCAGACAAATACTTTCTCAGCTTGGAAGATTTGGAAGTATATTGACTCCCCACAATATGCTCCTTTTTTCTTATAGGCCCAGCTAATGTAACATATAACATACCAAGAATAACCAGTGTTATTACACCTATTCCTATCAGTATATATTTTTCAGAGACACGTCTCAATCTTCTATCCCTTCTTTAATACAAGATTTAACTCAAATTGGACTTTAACCAGCTCAACCGTCTCAGCCCCACCCTTTTCCTTAGTCTCTTTGTAATTGATCAATTCAACACCTTCAAAATACGGCGAAAATTTCAATCGAGAAATAAAATCATCTATAGCAGGGTATGAGTCGGCTACTCCAACTGCTGACAGAGTACTACCTCCCTCTTTTGCAGTAGAAGAAAATTGTGAAATAACAATACTAGAAGGGGTAAGTCTGCTTATTTCCATTAGTGTTCTAGCCCACAAATCTCTTTTTAAAATTACAGACTTAGAAACACTTAATCTCTGTTTTATCTTTGTTCTCTCCTCCTTTAACTCATTTATTCTCGGGATAAAAGAGTCGTATTTCTTCAATATATCATTTATCCTCTGAAGCTTGGAGTCTTTAATCGTATAACTCTGGAGTGTAAATATATGCACTGTTATAAAGATTAATATTAGCAAAACCGCTGACATAATTAATGGTACTCTTTTCTTCTTAAGTTTCTTCTCTGTAATTAGTTTTAGAGGAAGAAGGTTTGCTTTTGTATCAGACTCACCAAGTGCTGTTAACGCAGATCCAATAGCAACACTCCAAGCATTGGAGTTTTGATCAACGATATTCAGTACTCTCTTATTACTAATTAGAATATTTGAAAAAGGGTTTAGTCCGACTACTTCCATTTTGAGATTATTAGATAGAAACTCTGCAATCTCTTTTAAATTAGAAGTCTGTCCAGTTAAAACAACCTTTCTAAATTCTGATTTTCTATCCATCTGAGACATATAAAAACTAATTGACCGATGTATCTCACCACTCAAAGTTTCCAAAACAGATACAGCTGCATTAAGGTCTTCTTTTTTAAATTTTGCCTTTTCAGCATCTTCAAACCCTATGCTCTGCTCCTTTTGAATTGCTTTAGTAATATCATTTCCTGCAATATGTATTGATCTAGTAAAAACCAGTTGTTTCCCCTTTGCAACACTAATATCCGTTGATGTTGCTCCTATATCTATTAGTACAATCGGTCCGTTATCTAATACATTATTAAATTTGGCACAATTGAATACTGCAAATGAAGTAGCTTCAATTAGATCCACGGCTATTCCTAGTCCTGAAATTCTGGCTAGAAGATCATTAATCAGCCCTGATTTTACAGCAACTAAAGCAATATTTATTTCTTGGGCTGCTTTATCATCTTCTTCTAAAATCTGATAGTCCCAAACAACCTCTTCTAATGGGAAGGGAACTTGTTGTTGAGCTTCATACTTTATGATCTGCCTTATTCTACTTGCTCCTACGGATGGAACCTTAAAATGTCGGACAATAACAGAACGTCCAGGCATAGATACTACTAGCTGGGATTTTGTAAGTTTTTCGAAAGGAGCGATTGCCTCTGTAAGTGCTGAGAGTATATTTTCCTCTTTTGCCCTTCCATCCTTCGCCTTTATACTGACAATATTTGCATTCTTAAGCTCTATTCCTTGAGGAGTTTTTACAAGCTCTACAACCTTAACGGAATTGCTGCCAATATCCAGACCTATGCCATTTTTAGCCTTAGTCATATTTTAATATTCTTTTCTGCTCTACTCAATTAACGTATTATCAACGGGATTCTATCATTGCCATTCTATATTGTCAAGAATACCTGTCAAGCCAAAATAGAAATGTCCTATTCTTACCAAAGTAGAAATGTCCTATTTTGTTAAGATTAGTAGTAGTAATTTTTTCTTTTTGATCAAACTTTTTCTTTTTGTTAATTCTGTGCATAATGTGGATAACTCCTTGT
>JAUSPT010000102.1 GCA_030652805.1 bacterium
AAAAAATGATACTATATATCAATATCAATCAAGCTGGAAAGGAGGTGGCAGAGAGCTTGAATTGTCGTGGCGTTTCTACGTATAAAGTAAAAATGCAAAAAAAGTTGAAAAGATCAACTTTTTATAACTAAACTATAACAAAAGTTGAAAAGATCAACTTTTTATAACTAAACTATAACTTTAATTTATTATGGCAGAGAAGATTGGAAAAAATGCGAAAAAGAAGAAGCAGAAATAGCAGAGAAAGAAATAGATAGATTTTAATTACGGGTGCTGAAATACTGCAATAAAAATATGAAGGCAAAACGATGTCAATAATAGACCTAATTGTTCTCGTGCTAGTGTTGAACGTGATTTTCTGGTTTTCGGGAATTAGCTAAATGTCACAAATGCCTGAACCTATTTCGCGATTTTTTGAAGGTGAAGAAGCTGAGTTTTTCTATGATGACATAGATTCTTTAATTAGCGAGTTTTACCTTTTAACAGAAGTTCCTTTTAGTAAATACAATCTATTAATATACTCCGAATTATATGTTCTAGAAAACTGGCTTAGACGCATCATTTACACACTCCTGCTTGCTAAATTTGGGAAAGACTGGAAAGGAGTTATTCCAGAAAAGATTTTAAACGACTTAAAAAGAAGGTTAAAAGAAACACGAGATCGTGTTTATCTGGATTGCGAGAACAACGATAATGTAATTTGGTTAACAACATTAGGCGAGTTAAGTCAATTATTTAAGCTGGAGTCTATTATGCCAATATTAAAAGATATTACGACTTATAGCGGCAAGTTAATATCGTCTAAAATTGAAGATTTAGGAGAAATAAGAAATATAATAGGGCATAATCGAGCAATAGGAAAATCAACCTTTGAGATTTATAGAGGTGTGTTAAAAACCTTTAACGTGTTATTGAAGTCTTTTAAAAACAAAATAATCCACATGAAAGGCATAAAGCTGATTAGGGAGAGAGATGAGTATAGTGTCCCCTCAAGTATTTATTTCAATATACAAAATAGACATAACAAGGGCAAAAAAAACTCAGAAAAATTAGAAGCTTTGTTTATAGATACACCATATTTTTATTTTCTTTGGGACATTGATGAAGACAAGCAAAAAAAGGAGCATTATGTTAATATATCTACCTTGTTGGACCTTTTTGGCGATTTAACTGAGTATATAATGGCATTTTTCTTGCAAAGCATATATGATACGGACACTATGGGGGTCACAGGACTTCGGATAGCAATACCGAAAAACTGTGACTATAAGATGTTACAAAAAATCTACAAAACATTCTTACGATCTTGCGATAGTATATGGACAGATAAGAGGGCTTATGACGAGCAAGAAGCAAAATTTGTGTGTCATCCCAAAATATGGTTTTATGAGACTGAAGACACTTACCAAGAGATTATAAAATCCAAACAAAAAGGCAAGCTATTTACCCAATATGATGAAATTTGATATACTTAATAGTATGAACGCAATACAAAATATGGATGTAAATAAATGACACAAACTAGGCAGTGGAAAAGGACTCACCTCTGCGGACATGTGAGTAAGAAGGATGTTGGGCAGCGGGTTGTTGTAATGGGATGGGCGAGAAAATTACGTGACCATGGAGGGGTGATATTCATTGATATTGCTGACAGAGAGGGGATTGTACAGATCGTATGCAACACTGAGGTTAGCGCAGAGACACATAAGATAGCAGGTAGTATAAGAAACGAATGGGTCATTGCAGTAAGTGGAGAAGTAAAAAACAGAACTTCTGACACAATCAATCTTGGTATTCCAACCGGAGAAATAGAGATATTCGCAGAAGAGATAAAGATATTCTCTCAGTCAAAGGCATTGCCGTTTGAAATTGCAGATGATATAGAAACGGCAGAGGATATAAGGCTAAAATACAGATATCTTGACCTGCGTCGCCCCTCTATGTTGGAAAATATAATCATAAGACATAAAGTGTGTCAGGCTACAAGAAGCTATTTATCTAACCAGGGCTTTATAGAAATAGAGACCCCTGTACTTACAAAAAGCACTCCTGAAGGGGCAAGGGATTATCTTGTTCCGAGCCGCATTAATCCCGGTAAATTTTTCGCTTTGCCTCAGTCTCCACAAGTATTTAAACAGATTCTAATGGTTGCTGGTATAGATAAGTACTTCCAAATCGCTAAATGTTTCAGAGATGAAGATCTTCGCGCTGACAGACAGCCTGAATTCACTCAAATAGACATGGAGATGTCATTTGTAGACGAAGAGGATGTCTATAAACTAACAGAAGGTCTAGTGTCCCGTATTTTTAGTGAAGTTTTAAATAAGAAAATAAAAACTCCTTTTAAACGGTTTACATACAAAGATTCAATGAGCATATACGGAACTGATAAGCCCGACATCCGGTTCGGGCTTGAATTTGTAGACATTGTAGACATTTTTAAAAACACCTCATTTAACGTGTTTAAAAAGGTCATTGAAAATGGCGGGCAAATAAAAGCAATAAACATTAAAGACGGTGCTCAGATTTCATTGAAGGAAATAGAAACTCTTATTTCAATTGCATGCGCAGGCGGCGCAAAAGGAATGGCATGGATAAGAGTTGCAGAGGACGGAATGAAATCTCCTATAATCAAGTTTTTTAAAGAAGATGAAATTGATCTGCTTTCAAAGAAAATGCATACAGAAGTTGGGGATCTACTTGTATTTGTTGGCGATACTCCGGACGTTGTTGCTGATTCATTAAAAGAAGTGCGAAACTATGTTGGGAAAAAGATGGATCTTATTAATAATGACAAATTTGAATTCGTCTGGGTCACAGATTATCCCTTACTAAAATGGAATGAAGAAGAGGAAAGGTTTCAGTCAGAGCATCATCCCTTTACAGCGCCCAAGGAAGAAGATGTTCCATTACTTGACACTGCTCCTGGGAAAATAATGTCCAGATCTTATGATTTAGTATTAAACGGAGTTGAAGTATGTAGCGGCAGCATAAGAATTCACTCCAGAGAGATACAGGAGAAAGTTTTTAAGCTTTTGAAAATTGATAGGGGAGAGGCAAAAAAAAGATTTGGTCATTTGCTTGAAGCGTTCGATTATGGAGTTCCTCCACACGGAGGTATTGCTCCTGGATTGGATAGGCTTATAATGCTTATGACTGGAAGTAAATCAATTAGAGATGTGATTGCATTTCCTAAAACCCAAAAAGCTATTTCTCTCATGGACGGCTCTCCGTCAGATGTGACTGAAAACCAACTGAAGGAATTACACATTAGACTATTAAAAGGCAATGAATAAATCCAATATTACTAAGAGAAAAAAGATCCTGTACCGCTGGCTGCTTGGAATAGTGGTGTACTTTGCGCTTGTAGGCTCATTAATTCCCAATATTAAAGTACCTAGAATAAATATTAAAGAATCAGATATTGCCAAAGTCGACATTTTTTCTCCGTGTAACTTCCCTGTTGTAGATAAAGAAAAAACGGCCATTGCCCAACAGGAAGCTGTGCGCAAGGCAAAACCTGTTTATGAGATAGACACTAAAATACTACAGGTCAGTAGAAAAAAGTTATACCAATTTTTTGATGAAATAGAAAAGTTATATCAGTCAAAGATTAAAACACCAGAACATGATATAGAAATACCTGAAGAAATTGCAGGAATTACACTATCTTCTAAACTAACAAATTTATTTGTTGAATATTATGACAAAAAACTGGAAGAAAAAAACAAAGATATTCTTACAGACCTGTTTTCAGCGGGTATCGTTAAACAAAAGAAGGAGATTACTGGAGATTTCAAGGAAGTTTTCTTAAAAGACGTACATTCTGATACAAGTCGGGAAGTGCCTGCAAATGCGATAATCTCTATGGATAATATAGATACCCTTATCCAGTCTAGTGTCGAAAAAAACATTCAAAACGGAAAATTACTAAAACCAATAAGCAAGCTCATTAAAGCCCTTATTGTTCCAAACATATCTTATGATCGCATAGAAACAGAAAAGGAAAAAGAACGAGCTGTTAAGAATGCTCCTCTGCAATATAAAACGATATCTAAAGGAGAAAGCATAATAAGAAAAGGAGAAAAAGTTACAAAGGAACAATTAGAATATATAAATGCCCTAAATCAGTTTTCGGAGAAATCCCGCCTTAACTGGCTTAAACAGATTGCAGGTGTATGTCTTTCCTTTCTTATAATCATCTTCATCCTGAATATATACATTAATAAGTTCTTACAGCACGTATTTTCGAATATTACCTCACTGGCTATTGTCAGCTTGGTTACTATAGGCTTTGTAGCTATTAACAAAATCATTCTTACTTTTTCTCTATCTCCATATTTAATCCCAACAGCTGCAGTGGCAATCATGCTGGCTACATTACTTAATGTTGAGATAGCTTTTATAATAAATCTAGCACTCTGTATTTTTATTGGCATAGCTACGGATTATAAGTTCGATTATTTCTTTGTTGCAACAGTTGGTGGGATAACTGCCATACTTTACAGCACTCAGACCAAGCGCCGAATTGATATAATAAAAATTGGTTTTATAGTTGGCTTAGTGAATGTAGCAACAATAATAAGCATAGATCTACATAAGGGAATAATTTTAGGCATGATGTTTGATCATATCAAATGGGGCTTTGCTAATGGCATTATCTCATCATTCATTGCTGCAGGGCTTCTGCCAATACTGGAGCACTCATTTAATATCCCAACTGACGCAAAACTTCTTGAATTACTCGACCTTAATCGGCCTATACTTAAACAGCTTTCCAAAGAAGCGCCCGGAACATATCAAAGCTGTCTTGCTGTTGGAACTCTTGCAGAAGCTGCCAGTGACAGCATAAAGGCAAACTCTTTACTTACTAAAGTCGCATCTTATTACCACGACATAGGAAAAATTAAGAAGGCTTCATACTTTATTGAAAACCAAATTCAGAACAAAAATATACATAATAAAATAACTCCAATTATGAGCAACCTCGTATTAATCTCTCATGTAAAAGACGGTGTTAAAGCTGCAAAAGAGGCAAATTTGCCTAAACTTATAATTGATATTATTGAACAGCATCATGGTACAACTCTGACTTCTTTTTTCTTTCAGCGCGCATTGGAAAAGGACAATAGTAACTCCGTAAAAGAAGAAGATTTCCGCTATCCAGGCCCAAAACCACAGACAAAGGAAGCGGCGGTTGTAATGCTTGCAGACTCTGTAGAAGCTGCATCCAGAACATTAGATGATCCAACTTCAAGCAGAATTAAGACTATGGTTGAAAAAATTATAAACAACAAATTTAGTGACCATCAACTGAATGAGAGCGCTTTAACCCTAAAAGATCTGAGCAAGATTGCTAAAAGCTTTACGCATATCTTGATAAGTATGTTTCATACAAGAATTGAATACCCTGATACAAATGGAAGTAATGAAAGTAGAGATAACCAATCTTCAAAAAAAGACAAAAATAAATAACAGTCTGATTAGAAAAGCTATTTTACACACATTAAAAAGCGAAAGGTGTCCTAAAGACACTCACGTTAGTGTTGCCATTGCGGCGGATTCTAAGATAAAACAGTTGAATAAAACATACAGGGGAAAATGCTCCATTACTGATATTCTGGCATTTCCAATGCAAGAGAAAGAGTTCCCGCAAATATGCAAAGGCATACTTGGAGAGATTGTAATATCTGCAGAATCAGCTGAAGTACAGGCAAAAAACATGAATATTCCCTTTGATGAGGAAATGATACGTCTATCAATACACGGAACATTACACTTGCTTTCATATACAGATACATCTATACGTAACGCAAAAAAGATGACAACTCGCCAGGAACAGCTGGTAAGGGAATTAATATGAGGCAGAGAAGAAGTTTATTAGAAAGCTTCAACAGCGCTATTGATGGATTTGTATATACTCTGAAAACACAAAAAAATATGAGGATTCATTTTCTCATAGCTGCTGTTGTTTTTATAATCAGTCTGTTTCTAAAGCTAACAAGAGTTGAATTTATCATCCTGTGCTGTACAGTAACATTGGTTTTAGTCGCAGAGATGCTTAATACTGCTATTGAATTACTTATAGATATGTTTACAAAAGCGTATCATCCTGTAGCGCGTGTTGTTAAAAATATTGTTGCTGGAGTAGTTTTTATATGTTCTGTGAATGCTGTTCTTGTAGGCTATCTTCTTCTTGTTTATTCTCTGCAATCGCCTGCAGAATCAGTCATAGACAAGGCAAAAGGCTCAACGTATCACATCACGTTTATTGTTTTAATTGGAGTTCTGATGACTACTCTCATTACAAAAATATTTTTTAAGAGAGGGACTGTTCTGCATGGAGGAATGCCAAGCGGACATAGTGCCTTGGCATTTGCAATAGCTACAATCATAACTCTTCTAACATCACCAAATAAACTAATTATTGCTGCACTTGTCTTTTTACTGGCTTCTATGATAGCACGCAGTAGAGTAAAAAGACATATTCATACATGGTGGGAGGTAATTATGGGAGCTATATTTGGCACAACAGTAACTTTATTGATATTTCAAATATTATCAGCTAAAATATAAAAAGGAGACAATACTAATTGGACATACAATCTATATTTCAGGGTATATGCCTTATCATTCTGCTTTTTCTGTCGGCATTTTTTTCCGGCATAGAGATAGCATTTATGGAGTTAAACAAGTTTCGCATAAAGAATCTTGTAGATAAAAATCCAAAAACAAAGAAGCTGTTATTCTGGCTGAAAAATCCTCACAAGGTTTTAACTGTTATTGCTATTTGCAACAATTTCGTCAATATAGCTGCCTCAGCAATAGCAACTTCTATTGCAATTACTATTGCAGCAAAACATGGTATGACTAATAGTGCAGGTGTCGGTATATCAGTCGGTGTAATGACGTTTCTGATACTGGTTTTTGGAGAAATTACACCAAAAAATTTTGCTAAAATCAATTATGAAGCTCTTGCGTTATTTGCTATAACACCTGTTAGAATTCTCACAAATCTCCTTATGCCGGTTGTAAGAGCGTTACTGTTTATAACAAAAATTATTATAAGAATGTTTGGGGGACGGATTGAGAAAGAACCTAGTATTTTAACAGGAGAAGAGCTTAAAAGCCTTATAAGTGTTGGAAAGGAAGAGGGCGCAATTGAAGAAGAAGAGAAAGAAATGATCAACAGCATATTTGAATTCAGTGACACAATAGTAAGAGAAGTAATGGTTCCAAGGACTGATATTCAATCCATATATGTCAACGAAAGTATTTCTGAAGTAATAAAGAAAATCGTAGAAACACGTCATTCCAGAATACCAATCTATGAGAAAAACATTGATAATATAATAGGAATTTTATGTGTCAAGGACTTGATTCTTCGCTGGGAAAGTTATAAACAGGGCGAAAATATTGCGTTAAAAGATTTAATGCGTGCTCCATATTTCGTCCCTGAAACCAAGAAAGCAAAGGATCTATTTACGCTATTTAAGAAGAAAAAAACTCATATGGCAATCGTTGTAGATGAATACGGCGGTACGGCGGGACTTGTTACTATTGAGGACGTAATAGAGGAAATTCTCGGGGAAATAGAGGATGAACACGATCGCGAAGAGGACCAATTCCAAGATCTTGGCAATGGTGTGACTCTAATAGACGGAAGAACAAATATAGACGCGGTTAATGAAGAGCTTGATATACAGATTCCTCAAGGAGACGACCATGATTCTATAGCTGGATTTATTGTAAATAGATTAGGCAGAGTTCCCAAAACAGGTGAAATAGTAAACTACAAAAATCTCAAGATAGTAATTGCTGAGGCAGGTCCAAGACATGTGAGCAAAATAAAGATCGCCAGATTAGAACCAAAGAAAGAGAATAAAAATGAATAAATTGCTTTCTAAACTAAGAGTGAATTTTATGGCAGGTATTTTAGTTACACTGCCCCTGCTTATAACCTATGAAATTGTCAAATTCATAATTGTAAAAGTAAAAGTGCTGCATTTTGCAAATGTTGTTACGCCTGAATGGATAGAACAGCCTGTATATTTCAGATATATTATAACAGCGATAGTAGTGTTGATAATACTGGCAGCAATTTTCATAATACTAACCGTTGTCGGGATGCTTGCGAGGAATGTTATTGGAAAACGCTTAATCCTTTTTGGAGAGAGCATTTTAGCAAAAATTCCAGTAGTAAATAAGATATACAGAGCAGTTCAACAAATTAGTCATGCTTTTGTAGGCAAAGTAATTTTTGCTCGTGTTGTTCTATTGCAATACCCACGTAAAGGGATTTATTCTATAGGATTTGTGACTTCTGATACAAAAGGTGAAATAGGTACTGAAATTTCCAAGGATTCAATTAACGTATTCCTGCCTACAACACCAAATCCAACCTCAGGATATTTATTGTTTGTATCTGAGAAGGATACAATTCCACTCTCTATGAGTGTTGAGGATGCCATGAAATTAGTGATTTCAGGTGGTGCAGTTACACCAAATTATAACAAATAAAAAATGCGGACTGGGTTATGCACATTTTTAGTTGTATTAGCACTAATGATAACGTTTAGTGTAGGGGCAGGTTTGAAACCTGCCCTTTCAGAAGAAATAATACAGGAGTTCTCACTTATTAAAACTGATGAAGTTAAGAAAAAGTGGAATTTAGAAGCAGAAAGTGCTGATCTATCTGGGGATCCCATAATAAAGCTATATGATGTTAAATTATCTATTTTTGAAGAACAAAAAGTAACAATTCACTTGACAGGAGAACAAGGCTATATCAATAAAAAAACTGAAGACATCCATCTTGAAAAAAATATCATTGGAAAAAGAACGGATGGCACTGAAATAAAAACAGCATATATTGACTGGATAGCAAAAGCAGAAACTTTTGACACTAACGCAAAGGTGCTTATAACACGCAAAAACATAAGACTCACCGGGCATGGTTTAAAAGCAGCTCCAAAACTTAAAATTATGTATATTAAGAAATTTCCTGTAATGGAAATAAGTAGGGAAGATACAAGTGAAAATTAAAAATTTTACCCTTATCTCTCTCGTTTGCATTATATTCGGAGTTTCGTTCTCTATACAAGCTGCTGAAAACAATGAAAAAAAGAAGATAACGAGGATAACCAGTGACAGAATGGAAATGAATTGGAGCAAAAATGTCGCTATTTTCATAGGAAATGCACTGCTTGTTGACGAGGATGGCAGGGTAGAAGCAGATAGAATGGAGGTTTTTTTAGTTGCTTCAGAAGAAGACGAGAATAAAGAGGAGGATATTGAAAAAGTTATTGCTACAGGGAATGTCAAAATTACAACTCCTGAGAGAAGGACAAAATCTGGTAAAGCGGTATTCCATAAAAAAGAAGATATTCTCATACTCTATGATAATCCTGAAGTGTGGCAGAAAGGAACCTGTTTTACAGGGGGAAGAATTACCTTTGATCTTAAAAAAGATACTATGATTATAGATAAAGACGTTCAGGGCTCCCTTGAGTCCAAAGAGACAAAAACAACAGAATCTCCTGAGGAGGAAGATGCAGATATTACAGACAAAAAATCTCATTAAAGATTATTCCCACAAGAGAGTAGTAAATAATCTAAGTATTCAAATTTGCAGTGGGGAAATTGTTGGATTACTTGGACCAAATGGTGCAGGAAAAACAACTACTTTTTACATGATTGCTGGTCTTATAAAACCAGATGGAGGTAAAATTCTTTTTAGTGATGAAGATATAACATCCTGTCCTATGTCAGAGCGCGCAAGGAAAGGGCTAGGATACCTATCCCAGGAGCCTTCTATCTTCAGAAAACTCACTGTTAGAGATAACATTTTTGCAATATTAGAAACACTTCCTTTAACAAAAGAGGAACGTGAGAAAAGGTTACTTGAACTGCTTAATGAGCTTAATATTACTCATCTCAAAAATCGCAAGGCTTATACACTCTCAGGAGGAGAAAAAAGAAGAGTAGAAATATCAAGAGCCTTAGTAACCCTGCCATCTATTCTCTTGCTTGATGAACCCTTTACTGGAATAGATCCAATAGCTGTAGTTGATATACAGGGTATTCTCAAGGATCTAAAGAAAAAGGGCTATGGTGTGCTTATTACAGATCACAGTGTCAGAGAAACATTAGAGATTACAGATCATGCTTATATTATTCACGATGGCCAAATCCTCACCGCAGGAACCCCTGAAAAGATACTATCACACAAAGGTGCCCGCAAATCATACTTTGGAGAAGATTTTTCACTCTGACAAGCCAAATATAGCCATTTAGGGCAAAAATACACAATGAGACATACCAAAACACCTCT
This sequence comes from bacterium, assembly GCA_030652805.1. Classification (NCBI taxonomy): domain Bacteria; species bacterium. The sequence goes on from JAUSPT010000102.1 coordinate 10,334, forward strand.
TCAAGGCAAATCCAGCTAAAAAACACCCTAATTTTATATCGCCACCTAAAATTCATAAGAACGTCAGGTTTAATGTCAGGGGAATATACAAACAGGCATTAGTTCTTATTTCTTACGTTCTATTAATAATTCCGTTTCAAATTAGTATATTCTTGCTGGAAAAAGACAGTGAGAGAGATTTTAATTATAGGACAACAAGATAGTTCTCAGTATCTAACATATTGAAATTAGGCATGTTATGTATTTTGAGTTAAAATATTACTTTATGTTATTATCTTGCAGTGTAAACAAAAAGCTTTCTCTTTGAATATTTCTCCATTAGTTTACATAAGATATCTTATGCGACACTTAATATTAATAATAAAATAAGCTCTAACTCTTTGCACACAAAGAAGTTAGCTAATATTTGCAGACTTATGAAGTTAATATTGCAAAACTTTTTTTATTCGTAACTCTCTTAACAATAAGGAGTTATAAAAATTTAGCGCTCTTAACTGACCAATATAATGGATGTTTTCTTGGGGTTTGTGTGCTCTAGGTCTAAATTCTAGTTAAAAATGGAATTTTCGTGGTAATTCAGAGTTTTTCAATATGAAAATGATAAGAAAAAGCGTTATAAACTTAGCCTAACTGCCTCTTGCCCAATAAGATGCCGTAATTTAATAAGCAAGTCCTTTTGTGGAGATATATGGATTTTTGGATCAGCCAACATAGTTACCTCTCCGGATTGAGGTATTACCACTTGTAAATAAACAGTAGCTTTACCTGGGTATTGAGCTAATAAATCTTTTAATTTTTGAAGTGTTTGCTCATCAAGGCCTGTACTTATAAGTCTGAGATGTATAGCTTTTGTCAGTTTTTCCTCCGCTTCTGAAAGCGTGATGATATCCGACGCAATTACCTTTGGCTGATCCTCTCTGAGATCAAGCCTTCCCTTTACAAGTAATAATTTGTCCACTTCAATAAGATTATCAAATTTCCCAAACACAGCAGGATAAACTAGAACACCTATTGTCCCTTGCATGTCTTCCAAGGTAAATGCACACATACGCTTTTTATCTTTTTTGGTGAGAATCCCTTTCACTGCATTTATTATGCCACCTATATATATCTCGTCGCCATCCTGATGCTCAGAAACAAGCGTATTTGATGCTGTTGTAAAGGATTTAAGAGTATCTTCATGCTTTGCTAATGGATGTCCACTAACATAGAAGCCTAGGACTTCTTTTTCATACGCAAGGAGCTTACTTTCCGTCCATTCTTCTACGTCTGCAAACTTATGAACATCTTCACGAAATTCCTTTTGCGATTCAAATACATCAAAAAATAGAGTCTGTCCACTCTGGGTATCTTTTTGTATCTGTTGACCGACTTCAATTGCATGGTCCAACGTATGCATAAGCTGAGCTCTTGGTCTGCCAAAATTGAATGCACCAGCCTTTATTAAACTTTCTATTACTCTTCTGTTTGCTGTGCGTAGATTAACACGTTCACAAAAATCATATAGAGACTTAAAATAACCGTGTAATTGTCTTACTTTAATAATAGAATCGATAGCTACTTCACCAACGTTTTTTATTGCTGCCAAACCAAAACGAATATTCTTCCCCTCTATTGTGAATTTAGCATAACTTTTATTAATATCAGGGGGTAATACTTTGATTTTCATATCATTGCACTCACTTATATACAATACAACCTTATCTGTATTTTGTAATTCACTGCTCAAAAGAGCTGTCATGAATGCAACAGAATAATTCGCCTTAAAATATGCTGTTTGGAAAGCAATCATTGCATATGCAGCGCTATGAGACTTGTTAAATCCATATCCTGCAAAATATGCTATTAAATCAAAAACTTTAGATGCGACTTCTTCTTTTACCCCTTTTTTAATAGCTCCTGAAATAAATGAATTTCTTTGTTTGTCATCCATTATCCCCTTTTTACCCATAATCCTGCGCAATGTGTCTGCTTCACTCATAGAAAAACCAGCAAACTCATTTGCTATTCTTATTACCTGTTCCTGATAAAGTATAACTCCATACGTCTCCTTCAATATGGATTCTAAGATAGGATGATCATATTTTACAGGACTCTTGCTATGTCTTCCCTTCACAAAAGTGTCTAACGCTCCTCCTTGCATAGGTCCAGGTCTGAACAAAGAAACAAGAGGGATCAGATCCTCAAAAGATTCAGGTTTTAGCTTTCTTGAAAGGTCGCGCATTCCAGGACTTTCCAACTGGAACACCCCTATGGTCTTCCCTTTAGAAATCAGCAGTGAAAAAGTATTTTTATCATCTAAAGGCAATTTATCAGTTTCAATTTTTTTATCATAGTATTGTTCTATAAGAGCAATTGTATTCTGAATAACAGTTAATGTCTTGAGTCCAAGAAAATCCATTTTTAACAGACCTATTTTTTCTAATGAGTTCATACCATATTGCGTGCTTATCTCTGTCTTATTACTCATGAACAAGGGTGTAAAATTAGTAAGAGACCCTTCTGAAATAACAACTCCTGCGGCATGAGTTGAAACATGTCTCGCCAGTCCTTCCAGAGACTTAGCAATCTCCATTAATGTCTTTACTTGTTCATTCTTTTCTACCAGCTCTGGAATCTCTTTTTGCGTCTCCATAGCGCTCTTTAAAGAAATATTAGGTCCGGAAGGGATCATTTTTGCAATTTTATCCACTTCTGCATAAGACATATTCAAAACTCTGCCAACATCCCTGATAACAGCCCTAGCTGCCATTGTTCCAAACGTTGCAATCTGCGCTACATTCTCTCTACCATATTTTTTCACAACATACTCTATTACTTCCCCACGCCTTTCATAACAAAAATCTATGTCTATATCAGGTAAGCTTATACGGTCTGGATTTAAAAATCGTTCAAATATTAGACCATATTTAAGAGGATCAATATTTGTAATGTCCAGACAATATGCAACCAGACTCCCTGCAGATGAACCCCTGCCAGGACCAACTGCTATTCCTTTACTCTTAGCGTACTGTATAAAATCCCATACAATAAGAAAATAACTTGCATAATTCATTTTACTTATAACCCCTAGCTCATATTCAAGCCTGTCAGTTATTTCTTTAGTAACGTCTCTAAATCGTTTTTTACAACCTTCTTTTGCCAATCTCTCAAGGTAGCTGTGAGGATTGCTTTCTTCTTTTGGAACATTAAAATGAGGAAGATATTTCTTAGAAAAATCCAGCTCTAAATTACATTTTTCTGCAATTTCAATTGTATTAAAAATCGCTTCAGGTATCTCACTAAAAAGTTTTCCCATTTCTTCAGCAGATTTGAAATAGAATTCCTCGACTGAGAAACGCATACGTTTGGGATCATCCATCGTTGTACCCGTTTGAATGCACAATAATGCCTCATGTGAAATAGCATCATGTTTTCTCATATAATGGCAATCATTCGCCGCCACTGTTGGAATATTCAGTGTTTTGCCGAATGATATAAGCTCTTTATTAATCTTTGATTGTCCTTCAATGCCATGGTTATGTAATTCTAGATAAAAATTGCCTTTACCAAATATATCCTGATACTCAGAAATAAGTTTTTCTGCAGCCTCTGACTGGTCACTGAGTATAAGATGGGAAATTTCCCCTTTCATGCAACCACTGAGACCAATTATGCCCTTTGAATACTCTGATAAAATCTGTTTATCAATACGCGGCCTATAATAAAACCCTTCAAGATAGGCAATTGTTGCAAGCTTTATAAGGTTCTTATATCCGTCTTCATTAGCAGCAAGAAGTGTGAGGTGGAAGGCAGCTTCTTTTATCCCATGCAACGCCCTTTCTTTTCTATTTCCAGGAGCAACATATGCTTCATATCCAACAATTGGTTTAATCCCATGTTTCATTGCTTTATCATAAAACTCTATTGCTCCAAACATGTTTCCATGATCGGTAATAGCCAAAGCCGGCATTTTGAATTCATGCGCAAAAGATATAATATCTTCTATGCGGCATGCTCCATCAAGCAAGCTGTATTGAGTATGGTTATGAAGGTGAACAAAATTTGAATGTTTCATACTTATGCTTAACCCTTAATCTTAATTTAATAATGCACAGCGATAAGACACAGTCCACAGGCAGGAACTGTTTCTCCCGCAAGGTTTCTATCTCTCCCTGCAAGAATCTTTTTAATATTTTGGGGTTCAATACGACACCTTCCTATATCAAGCAATGTTCCCACAATAATTCTAACCATGTTATATAAAAATGCATTCGCTGTAACCTCAAAAACAACCGCTTTATTCTTCAATTTCAGGAAATTTGATGCAACAAAATCTCTTCTGGCAATAGTAAGTTTTTTTATTGTGCGCACAGGATTTTCATTATCTGTTTTTTTACATTGAAATGAACTGAAATCATGTTCTCCAACCAGATATTTCGCTCCTTTGCGCATTTTGGATAAATCTAACTTATACTGGTAACTATAGAAAAAACTTTGACCAAGAACCTGTTTATTTCCATCATTATACACAATATAGCGATATATCCTATCCTTAGCATCAAATCTTGGGTGGAAGTCCAAAGAAACAGATTCTACGTTCGTTACAGCAATATCTTGAGGCAGAACACTATTCAAAGCATCCTTAATTTGTGAAATCTTCATGTTTTTTAACGCAATAGCAGGTAGTTTAAAACTTGCTACTTGACCAATAGCATGAACGCCTGTATCCGTTCTCCCCTGCCCTATTACCTTTATTTGTCCTTTAAATAGCCTCTCAAGGCTCTTTTCTATAACTGATTGAACTGTAATCCCATTCGGTTGAATCTGCCAGCCGTGATAATTAGTTCCATTATAAGCAAGTGTAATTTTTATATTTTTCAAAATGCCGATACTTTCTTTATTTTTGGAGTTAGGATAATATCGAAACTTATAACTTTGCCGGACTTGCCGATTTTTCTAAAAAAATGCATAGAGAAATCTTTACTACTTGAAGAATATCCTCCAATGCATATTGATTGTCCATTGCGGACAACAACCGTCGTTGTTAAGGTGTTCACTTTCACAGTTTTCTCGCCTTTATTTGTAAAATAACTCAATTCCGGAGTCAGGGACACTTTTATGAGATTTCCTTGAATTACAGGCGAGACAGCAAGTTTTGCCCCGACACTTCTGTAGGTGATTTCTGCATCAATCAAGCGATTTGTTATCCCATATGTTCTGAACCACTCTAACTGTGGATATTCCTCAACTACAAGAAACCGGGCCGTATGTCTATCAAGAACCGATATTGTTTGAGTTGTAGCGCGATAGGATATTTCCTTTCCAACCTCTGCCGAAAAAGTTCCGTGAAATCCTCTATTACCAGTTCCAACAGCCATACCGCCAGTAGTAACTTTCCAGTTTTCCCCACTGTATCTAGCCTTTGTTTTGGCTTCTGAAATATTTTCTGCAGAATGCTCAATAAATTCTACTTTTATCTCCACGTTTTTAATGTTCTTTTGTAGATTTGTTAATAGATCAGAGATAATCCCACAGTTCTTAGGATAATCAACTACCATAACTTTATTTGCAGGTTTAAAATAAATCAGCTTACCCTCTTTGGACAGGAAAGGTTTTGCTGCTTCTTCAAAGGATTTATATGGTATAAATCCGAGGCCTAATGATTTTAATACTGTCTCTTCAGTATGCGCTACAGTGGAAGTAAATAATGAGATCAGCAAAATCAGAATAAGCACATACCCCTCCTTAACTTCCTAACTGCTTTCCGGACATAGTTCCATTATAAGCAAGTGTAATTTTTATATTTTTCATTACCTATTATTCTACAATATAAGCTACAATTCTACAATCAAAACCTTGACATTATCTTAGCAGAAAGGCATTATTTAAGGCATGAATAACCTTCTAAGAATTCTCCAGTTCGTCAAGCCTTATAAAAAAAAAGTTATCCTTACTATTGGCATAACTATTATTATAACCCTGTTTAATCTGCTTATCCCTCTAATTGTCAGATATATAGTAGACGAAGTAATTCAGAAGCAGGAGTGGAGCGTCTTTAGCGCCCCTATTCCCTGGCCCATTCTTCTTATTTTAGTTCTCTCCATTTTAACAGCCATTCTTTCCTTCCCTAATAATTTCATCATTATTTATCTCAGCAAGAAGATTATTTTTGACATAAGACTGTCCATGTACAAGCATATCCAGAAACTTTCTCTCCGCTTTTATCAGGAGAATCCTACGGGCAAAATTATGTCTAAGGTTATGGGAGACACCCAGATAGTCAGCAATGTTTTTACCCATGATACTATTCAGATGATTGTAGATGTAGCCTCGGTCATCTTTGCCCTGGGAATAATGATTCATCTTAACTGGAAATTAACACTTGTCCTTGTAGGATTTCTTTCATTATACGTTCTTAATTATCGCTACTTTCTACCCAAGGTAAGAAGCAAACAATCGTTTCTCAGGTTCAGAATGGATCAGGTATCCAGCAGCTTGGTTGAAGTACTCAGCGAACAGAAGACGGTAAAATCCTTTGCCCAGGAAAGAAGAGAGACCAGTATTTTTGCGCATCGCTTGCGTAACGCTCTGGATATTGGCTTGCAGGGAGTAGGTTACAGTGCAACTTTCTCTTTCTTCTCCAGTTTAGTGAACGGACTGGGAAACTCCACTCTTTACTGTCTTGGATGTTACTTTGTAATCAAGGGAGGGATGACTTACGGAGATGTTCTTGCGCTATCTGCTTATGCAGCAATGGTTTTTATGCCTGCTCTCAGATTTTCAGAAATTTCCAATACTATGGCAATAACTACAATATCCCTGCGCCGCATCTTTGGAATTCTGAATACACCTGTTGAGATTAAGGATGTTCCGGAGGCTGTTGCAGTCAAAAAATTCCAGGGAGAAGTGCGATTTAAGAATGTCTCCTTTGAATACGAAGAAGAGGATCCAGTGATCAAGAATATTAACCTCACTATCCATGCGGGTAAGACAATAGCTCTGGTAGGTGAAACCGGATGTGGCAAAACAACTCTAGCGTCACTGCTTCTTCGTTTCTATGATGTGAAATCAGGTAGCATCACTATTGATGGTATGGATATCAGAAAGATTCGTCTGAACTGCCTGCATAAAAGAATAGGGGCAGTGCTTCAGAATTCCTTTATATTCAATGCCACAGTGCGAGAAAATATTTCCTATGGGAGAAAAGGTATCTCAGACAAAGAAATGAAAGAGGCCGCACATATCGCGGAAATTGCCAATTTTGTAGAGAGTCTCCCTGAAGGGTATGAAACTATTGTCGGTGTAGACGGGATAAAATTCTCTGCCGGGGAAAAACAACGATTAGCCATTGCCCGGGCCATCGTGACTAACCCTGATATTCTCATTATGGATGAAGCTACATCCAATCTTGATACTGAGTCAGAAAAGCTTATTCAACGTGCTCTTGAGGCAGTTATGGCTACGCGTACTTCTCTGGTAATAGCTCATCGGCTCTCCACCATTGTTAATGCCGACCTTATTGTTGTTATGAATAAGGGAAGGATAGTGGAGAGTGGTTCTCATAAGGAACTGATAATGAGAAAAGAAAGTATTTATCACAAACTCTATAAACAACAGAAGACAATTGTCCAAGCTGAGAGTAAGGTTCTATGGTAGTAGATAATAGATATATATGAATACATTAAATAGACTTTTTCAGAAATATGTTTTTCCTCATAAATGGAAACTGGCTATTGTGATCCTCATCTCACTTTTTACATCTTTAGTCACTTATCTTTTTGGCTTCATGGCAAAAATCATGGTGGATATAGTAATTCCTCAAAAAAACATTGTTTTACTTTTTAGTCTTTTGGGGGGTTATAGTCTGATTCATCTTTTTGCTTGTTCCGCCAGTAGTTTTAACCGCTACCAGATCGCGGCTCTGGGTCAAAGAATTGTTTTCTCCCTGAGATGTGATTTGCATCAGAAACTTCAAAGTTTAGCCATGCGCTACTTTGACCAGCACAAAGTTGGAAAGTTAGTAGCCCGGGTAATGGATGATGCCGATGTGGTAGAGAATATAGCTACTACAACTCTGGTTACTGCTATTACCAGTGTGGCTGCTTTGGTGGTGGCTGTTGTCATTTTACTGAGTCTTGATTATAAATTGGCAATTATCGCTCTAATAGCTCTTCCCCTTGCAGCTATTTCCTTTGCCGCAATGGGCAAACGTCTGAAGACAATAGGCAGTGATATACGAGCCCGCAATGCAGAATTGTATGCACAGCTTTCAGAGGTACTCACTGGAGCTGAAGTGGTAAAGAGTTTTTCTCAGGAAAAAAAAGAAATAAGAAATTTCTTCCAACGCTCAAAACATCTCATTCGACTCTTTGTCAGGAGAGCCATTATCTCCACAGGATTAGGTACCACCAGCGCAATTATCTCTGCTGGTTGCACAGGAGTTATTCTATGGCTTGGCGTGCTTAAAGTAAAAGCCGGCTGGTCACTCGGTTCAATGCTCTGGTTCTATTCGACTACAGCTCTTCTTTTTGGTCCGGTAAACAACCTTACCTCAATACTTATTAACAGCCAATATTTGATGGTGGTGATGAAAAGAATTTTTGGGCTACTGGATGAAAAGGTGGAGATTCATGACGCTAAACAAGCTATATTCTTAGAAAAAATAAAAGGACAGGTCACATTTAGTCACGTGTCTCTAAAATACAGGGAAGGTAAAAACATAGATCTTTCTGACATCAGTTTTGAAATCCCTGCAGGGAGCAGAGTAAGTCTTATTGGGCCCAGTGGTGCGGGCAAGACTTCTTTAGTCAGTCTGTTATTTCGTCTTTACGATTCTACTACAGGATATATCTTTATAGATGGGCATAATATCAAAGATGTAAAGCTAACATCCTTGAGATCCAACATTGCTATGGTTCCCCAGGAAGCATCCATATTTTCGGGCACTGTTACTGATAATATAAGATATGGCCGCATACAAGCCAGCGCTAATGAAATAACTAATGCGGCAAAAATGGCTGAGATACACGATTTTATTATGTCTCTCCACGAAAAATATGAGACTGAAATCGGAGAAAGAGGCATGAGCCTTTCTGGAGGACAGAAACAAAGACTCTGTATAGCTCGGGCTCTGCTTTCAAATCCTGGAATACTTATTCTGGATGACAGCAGCTCTGCCCTTGATGCTGAGACTGAAGCACGTATCCAGAAAACCCTGGATAATGTTATGAAAAGAAGAACCTGTTTTATTATTACTCATCGGCTACGCACCGCCATGCAAGCAGATATTATCATTGTCATGCGCAAAGGGAGAATTGTGGAAACGGGTTCTCATAGTGAATTAATAAAGCTGGGTGGATTTTACCAGCGGATTTATCAGAAACAGAACCCCTAAGTCTGACCAGGCAGGTGAAGTTGCTCTTTGGTTGTATCGTATTTCTTCCTGCAATTATCGCAGTCATTGCAGTCTTGTGTGTAACAATTTCTATGAACGCGAGATGAGTATTGCTTTTCGAATGAAACAGCACAGCTTTCTGAGCAAAAAGAGAAACGTTCCTGATCAACGCCAATAGCAACATAGTGGGTCACCATTTTATCCGAACTTTGAATAGGTTTAAAACACCAATTACACAAAGGATGCAGTTCTTCCGTTCTTTTTCGGCGTATTTTCCCAAGTTCTTCTTCAGTCCATACATACTCTATATAGGCAAGAGCTTTGCGCATTATCTCGTGAGTAATGACGTCGCCCTGCAGACACAAAATTATCCCATCATGCACCTCAAAGGCCTTATCACACTCAATCTTCCGTTTATCATCAAGATGAATAATTACCTTTCCTACATCGGGAGTGATCCGTTTTGACCAGCCACAGTGACTGCAAATACTGGTGTAAAGGAACTGTTCTGTTTTCCATCCACACTCAGGACAACGACCCTTTTCCAGAAGTTTTAACTGCTTCAAATCATCCTTAGCAGCACGTTTAATCGTATCATTCACATCAGAGCTCAATTTTTTAACCGCTCCTTTATCCATTTCTTGCCGAAGTAAGGAAACATCTTCTTCTACCTTACTTTCCTGATCCATAAGGGTTATCTGTTTGTCTTCCGTATCTAAGTCCTTCCTCTTTCTCCCAAAAAACCACATTGTTTTCTATCCTCCCTTTGTAAACATATCGAATTTAGTATAAAGCATATCCTACGAAAAGTAAATAATTGTGAAGATTTTTTCATGGATTAATTCTTGACATTCAAAAAGGAAATATCTAGTATATAGACGTAATGATTAAACGAACTCTTTCAGATATTGAAGTCAGGATTCAGAAAGCCAATTCCATCAAAGAAGAAAACAAATCCGAACTGCTTAACCTGCTTTCAACTCTAAAATCCGAAATTGAGGAGCTTTCCAAGACTCAGGCTGACCACGCGAAAAGCATTACAGGTTTTACTGATATGTCAACTCACGAGGCAACACGGGAAAACAGGAATTCAGAACTCCTAGAACTCTCTATAAAGGGGTTATCTTCATCGGTTAAGGGATTTGAAACATCGCATCCAAAACTGGCAGAGATTGTAAATTCTATATGTCTCACGCTGTCAAATCTCGGCATATAAGATCTACCTAATCAATTCCTCTGCAATCTGAACTGCATTAAGAGCCGCTCCTTTGCGAATATTGTCCGAAACTACCCACATATTGATTCCATTTTTCTTAAAAGGATCCTTGCGAATTCTGCCTACATACGTATCATCTTTGCCTTCTGCAAAAATAGGCATTGGGTATTGTGGCGGATCGGCGTTTATATCATCAACAACAGATATCCCTTGAGCATCCTTCAAGACACTGGTAATTTCTTCAATAGAAACTTCTCTTTCTGTCTCAATATATATGGATTCTGAATGAGCATAAAAAACAGGAACTCGTACTGTAGTCGCAGTAATCTCTATTGTATCATCATGTAAAATCTTATGTGTTTCTTTAACCATTTTCCATTCTTCTGTTGTATATCCCAATTCTCCAAAAGAGCCTATATGTGGAATTGCATTAAATGCTATTTGATAAGGATAAGCCTTCAAATCTGTTATTTCCTTGCCATCAGTGTAATCCTGAACTTGTTTTTTCAACTCCCCTATTGCCTCTCTTCCTGTCCCTGAAACTGATTGATATGTAGAGACAATAATTCTTCTTATCTTTGTCAATTTATGTATTGGCGCTAGTGCGACCACCATTTGAATGGTGGAACAATTCGGATTGGCAATAATATTCTTGTGCCATTCTATGTCTTCAGGATTAACTTCTGGAATAATAAGCGGCACATCAGGATCCATTCGAAAATCCGCTCCATTGTCAATTACAACAACTCCTTTACTGGCTGCGATTTTTCCAAACGTTACAGCAGCTCCTTTTTCCCCCTCTGTGCCGGCAAACAGCGCTATATCCATTCCATCAAACAATTCTTCGGATATTGCTTTAACACTATATGTGTTGCTGTCTACAGTAATATCTCTTTTGCTTCGCGCAAGAACCGTAAGTTTATCAATAGGAAACTTACGCTGATGCAACACCTTGAGCATTTCTATACCAACTGTGCCAACCCCGACAACAGCTAAATTGTATTTTCCTTTTTTTCTCACAATCACATCACTTCCTTCGCTACCATATCCCCTATTTCTGAGGTTGTATACCCCATTTTCCCTGCGGAAAGACTTTTCATATCATTTTGAACAACCTTTATTACAGCCTTCTCAATATCATCTGATGCTTTGCTTTCTCCGAGATGTTCAAGCATCATACCCCCTGCGCATATAGCAGCCATTGGATTTATCACGTTTTTGCCTGTATATTTTGGAGCTGAACCTCCTATAGGCTCAAACATGGATGTTCCCCCTTCGTCAGGATTAATGTTTCCGCCTGCTGCAATACCCATACCTCCCTGTATCATTGCCCCAAGATCAGTTATTATATCCCCAAACATGTTATCTGTTACAATAACATCAAACCACTCGGGGTTCTTTATCATCCACATACAGGTAGCATCAACATGAGCATAATCTGTTTTTATGTCAGAATATTCCTTAGCAACATCATTAAATGCTCTTTCCCAGAGATCAAATGCAAAGGTTAAAACATTAGTCTTGCCGCATAAAGTCAGCTTGTTTCTTTTATTTCTCTTTCTGCAATATTCAAAAGCATACCTGATACATCTTTCCACTCCCTTACGGGTATTTATTGATTCCTGGATAGCAACTTCGTCAGCAGTCCCCTTCTTTAAATTCCCGCCAGCGCCAACATAAAGCCCTTCTGTATTCTCTCGCACCACAGTAAAATCAATATCCGCAGGACCTTTATCCTTTAAAGGAGTGTCTACTCCAGGATAAAGCTTAACAGGTCTTAGATTTATATACTGATCCAGAGCAAACCTGAGCTTGAGAAGCAGTCCTTTTTCCAGAATTCCGGGTTTTACATCAGGATGACCCACTGCGCCAAGATATATAGCATCCAGCTTCCTAAATTCTTCTATAGCAGAATCAGGCAGGACTTCGCCTGTTTTTATATACCGCTCCCCTCCGAAATCGTAATATGTAAACTCAAATTTTATATCATGCTTACCTGAAACTGCATTAAGAACTTTTAGTCCTTCTTTTATAACTTCAGGACCTGTCCCGTCTCCACCTATTACACCTATTTTATACATCGCAACTCCTATGTTTTTTTAAAATTTGAAATTCAACCCTTCTTCTACCATAATTAAATAATTTTCCGGTGGAATATAATTTGCCACTGAATTGCCAGAACCAAGTGCATAGCCTCCTTTTGGAACACATTCTTTTAAAACATTTCGGATATATGCTCTTAATTTATCTTTAGGAAAACGACACAAAACATCGACATCAATACCTCCCAGTACTGTAATTCTATTTCCATATTTTCTATGAAATTCTGTTACCGGCATAATTGTGTCTTCAAAAGAGTGTTTAGCATCTATGCTTACATCGTCGATTAAATCCTCCATAATATCTTCTAGATTACCACAGGCATGCAAGAAATATAAGAGATTATTCTCATGTGCAAGTGAAGCAATTTTTTCATGCCATGGAAGTACGTGCTTTCTTAAGAAATCTGGCGGCATAAGAGTCGAAGTTTTAAAACCCATATCATCTCCTTGAAAAAAGCCACAGAGATTGGGTAATCCAATCATTTTTTTATAAAATCCATAAATCAATTCTCCTGTCTTTTGAAAAACAGCCTCAATAAGATCTGGTTGGTCGTATATCCCATAGGCTAGAGTTTCATATCCAAGTAGCGTATTCAAAGGGACTTCCAGTATCCCACTACTTGGACAGACAAACAATCCCATTCCCTCTGGCAGATTTTGACTAGCAAATTCATATCTCCATAAGTCTACATTATCCAAAGACGGCCAGGGATATTTCTCGAATTCGTCCCAACTCGTAATAACTCCTTTTCCTTCCTCTGTCCAACTCCTTTGCCCTCTAGAAAGAGAACTAGTATCACTTGTTATACGGTTTTTCCCTGGGAAATCTAATCCTCCTGACAAGCGAACATAATCATATCCAAAACGATACCAGAACCCAATTATTGATTTAATGTTTCCTCTTTTTGAATCCCTATCGCCAGAAACAACATCAACCCATTTCACTCTTGCTTTTTGTTCCATAAGATATTTCATTAATGCTCCATCTACAAACAGTTCAACCAAAGGTGGCTGAGGAGGAATTATCTCTCTTTTTATAGTCTTACAAAAAGTCTCAATGTTTGGCTTTGGGGCTTTTAATGGTACCTTTTTGCTATTCTCCATAATTCCTTCCTATGTTTTAACTTTATTTTTTCATATCAAAAATCAGCCTGAGACCTTGCAAAGTAAGATCTGGATCTGTTTTTTGTATGCTTTTTGAATATTGACTTATCAGCGATGACCAGCCGCCTGTACCAATAACCTTTGGTACTGTGGAAAATTCCCTCTTTAATCTTTCTACTATGCCGTCTATCATTGAGCTGAATCCGTACACAATCCCTATTTGTATGCTCTGAGTAGTGTTCTTTCCAATAATTGACGTGGGCTTTGAGATCGCTGCTACCTTCGGCAGTAAGGCAGTATCTCTGTAAAGCGCATTAAGAGACATTCCTATGCCAGGACATATTACCCCTCCCAGGTATTCACGTTCTTTAGATACCAGATCAAATGTAATGGCTGTTCCGCAATCAACAACTATTGCAGGAGCTCCATACAGGTTATATGCAGCTACAGCATTGACTATTCTATCACTCCCAACCTGAGAAGGTGCAGCATATGTTATCTTTAAACCGGTTTTTGTCTTATAGTCAACTACCAGCGGAACGATGTTAAAGTATTCTTTAGATAGTCTTATGAATAATTTCGTCATGTCCGGTACAACAGAAGATATTATAAAACCTGTTATTTCATCTTTCTTAAGATTTGATTCAATTAGAAAATTGTTTAACTTTTTGAAATAATATTCAATATCATGCTTTTTTTTTGTTTCTATGCATATTTTAGATACCAATAGGTCATTGGCAAATACGCCTGCACTAATACTTGTATTTCCTACATCAACGGCAAATAACATACTCAATTGTTCCCTCTGTAATACGTCTGGATATACCGGAATCTAACCTGAGAATCAAGGCGCCATCAGGGTCGATTCCAACTGCTTGACCTTCTACAACCTCATTTTGCAAAATCGCTCTGACTTGTTTGCCAAGAATAGAAGACATTTCTTTCCATTCCTCAAACAGCAGACTTCCTTCTCCCTTTTTTAGATATAAAGAAACCTTCTCTATTTCAAATAACACTTTCTGTATGAGCTTCACTCGTGATACTTTCTTAGCGCATTCCATTTTTAACGAGGTAGCTTTACCACATAAATCACTTGGAAAATCATCTTCATCTAAATTCACATTTATTCCAAAGCCTATAACTATAAAACCAGTTTTCGTTCTTCTTTTTTCTATAAGAATTCCACAAACTTTTTTCCCTCTTATTACTACATCATTTGGCCACTTAATATAAGCAGGTAGAAATGTTGTCTCCCTTATTGCCTTACAAATAGCAACAGATGCTCCAATAGTGAGCAGATTTAGTCTTTCTGAAAGCATATTTGATTTCAATATAATTGAGCACAGAATGCACTTTTGTGGCAGAGAAAACCACACTCGACCTAATCTACCTCTTCCTTTTGTTTGCCCTTCTGCTAGAATAACAACACCTTCTGTATTATGTCTTTCAGCCAACGATAACGCTACATCACTTGTGGAAGATGTTTTATTATAAATATATATTTTCTGCCCTATTATCTGGGTCCCTAGACCAGCTTTGATTGTGTCTTCAGAAAACTCTTCCATATTCCATATCCAATTAAAAATTAAGAATTAAGAATTAAGAATTCTTAATGATATATCCATTGATTTTGCGGAATGAGTTAGCTTGCCAACAGAAATTCTATCAACCCCGCATTTTGCTATCTTTTCAACGTTATCAAGAGTTACATCTCCGGAGACCTCTATCTCTGGTAAATTTTTAATTTTGAATTTTGAATTATTAATTAAGGAAACCGCCTTTTTGATAGTCTGTATGTCCATGTTGTCCAGCATGATTATATCCACTTTGGATTGGAGCGCTTCCCTAAACTGCGATAAATTCTCTGCTTCTATCTCAATCTTTATGTTTTTGGGAACTTTCCTTCTAATAGTCTGCACAAGTTCCTCTATATTCCCATTCGCTATCTTTAGATGATTATCTTTTATTAATACCATATCATAAAGCCCCATTCTATGATTCTGCCCTCCGCCAACGCTTACCGCATATTTTTCTATATCGCGCAATCCGGGAGTAGTTTTTCTTGTGTCAAATATTCTTGCTTTATAAGGTTTGACTTTTTCTACATACTCTCTTGTTAATGTTGCGATTCCTGAAAGCCTTTGCAAAAAATTAAGAGCTGTTCTTTCTCCAGCCAAAATGGGAGTTACATGTCCTGATAATTCAGCTATTACATCCCCTTTCTTAACCTCTGTTCCATCCTTAACTAAGAATTGGAAGTTAATCTTATTATCAAGTGTTTCAAATACAGCCTTTGCTATTTCCAGTCCGGCAATTACTCCCCGCTGCTTTACTATAATTTTAGCTTTAGCATTCCTCTTTTGAAAAGCACAAGCTTCTGTAGTAACATCCCCCTTCCAAATATCTTCTTTTAAGGCTGCAGTAACAAGTTCCTTAACTCTATTTCGTGATATGTTCATATAACCTCATATATACCTTCTCTGTTCCTTTAACCATTCTGGACACGTTAAACACTGTTTTTACTCGCCCCAGTCCCCTCTCCCCCATTTCCTTTGCCTCTTCTTTATTGGAGAGCAACTGTATAATAGCATCTGCCAGTGCTTTTGGATTCTTAGGTGGGGCAAGAATACCTGTTTCTTTATCCACAACAACTTCTGGTATTCCGCCAGCTGTTGTCGCAACAACTGGTAGCCTCATTAGCATCGCATCCATAAGAGAAGTGCATAATCCTTCAAGATGAGAAGGAAGAACAAAAAGGTCCATTATTGATAATAATTCACCAATATCTTTTCGAAACCCGGTAAAGATTACATTTTCTGTGATATCTAATTCCTTAACCTGTTTTTTCAAGGCTTCTTCCAGTTCCCCTTTGCCAATAATGAGAAAAACCGCATTTGGAAATATTTTTAACACCTCAGGAACAGCATTAAGTAGATATTTATGCCCCTTGTGATCCGTCAGATGCGCAATTGTACCAATAATCGGCGAATATTTTGATAAATTAAACTCTTCGTGTAAATATTGAGTATTACCTATGCTGCCAAATTTTCCTATATCTATTCCGCTGTAAACAACATTTATTTTGGTCTGAGAAACACCTGCATTTATCAGTATATTTTTAATAGCATTGGATATTGCAATTATCTTATTCGCAAGATAATTATATTTTATGTTTGAAAAAACATTACGTGCAACCCCAAAATCAACCCTGCGCGTGACAACAAAAGGAACCTTCTTTATCTTTGCAGCAATTGCTCCAATTGTGTGTGCATGAGATGTATGCGCATGAACAATATCTATTCGTTCATCGGTTATTACTCTGCAGATACCTCTAATAGCCTTAAAATCCAATTCTCCCCGCATTACTACAGGACACACTCTGAAATTATTGTTAATAGCCTTTCTTACCAGCACGCTATTTGGCTGAACGGATACAATATTTTCGTGATTCCTGTCTCTTAAGCCATTCATAAGATACATCATCTGGACTTCCCCGCCCCTCCAGCCACATTCTGTATTTATATGAAGAATATTCAAAGCTTATCCTTTTATTTTAAGTTCTATGCCTGAAACCATAAAATACACTTCATCTGCCATGCATGCGATGAGTTGGTTGCATCTTCCAGCAATATCTCTGAATTCACGTGCCAATCTGTTTTCAGGGACTATGCCCAGTCCTAACTCATTACTCACCACAATAAGTGTAAATTTGGAAGTTTTTACTGTTTTTAATAGCGTCCGAATATCCCCAAGAATGTGGTCTTCCGCCCCTTCAACACCGAATTTATGTATCATATTAGACAGCCACAATGTGACGCAATCCAAAATAACAGCACCTTCAAAGTTTTTAAATTTGTTTAAAATGTTAATATTTATCGGCTCTTCAACTGTCTTCCATGTCAGGCTTCTCTTTGATTTATGCTTCTTGATTCTGTCCGCCATCTCTTTATCCATGGCTTCTGCAGTAGCCAAAAAGATAACATCCTTTCCAAGTGTTGATGCTAATTTCTCTGCAAAACTGCTCTTACCACTTCTTGCCCCGCCTGTAATGAGAACTATTTTAGCCATAAGGAATTCCTAATCCAACTCACCTACTGTTGCTACCTGTCTATATTTAACATCTTCAAACTCATTAAAATGCGCATAACCGCATTTTATTTTTTGTTTCTCAGTAATTCTTAATTCCTGCCCCGCTGATTTTGTTTCAGCCACAAAATAAACCGTCTTTTCGTTCTTTTTTATTAACGCCCAGTCGGGGTTATAACTTCCGATAGGTGTTTTAATTTTAAACCAGAACGGCAGTTTAAAATAGAATTCAATATCATCCCTGTTTTCACACTCTTTTGCAAACTCGTATTCCACATTTGAATCAAGCGCTACCAGCTTACTGTAAATCGTCTTATCTTCTTTCGATATTTCAAAGGTTAAATCATTGATATGTATCTCGTAATCCTCGAACAACCTCATTTCATATTCTTTTGAGCCGATTTTTTCATATTTGATACCGTCAATCATTAAATCATTAAGCACCTCATTTATAGCCTTGATTGAATTATCAAGAAAATACTGCGGATTAACTAACACATCGCCTATTCTTCCGGATCTGACAAGAATTCCCAGTATCGTAGAACGGGTCAACTCTGTTCTTTCCTGGATATATGACAATAAATCCGGTATCTTAAAAATCCCGTCAAGCGAACTAATATAAGATGCCTTTGGTTCGGCCACAATGCCGGCATCATCAAATTCCAATACCGTTTTTGTTGTTTTAATTACCGTTTTTTTTACGGCTGGCATTTCTTTAACGGCTTTTGCAGCCTTTTGAATTAATTCTTGTGTTTCATAGCGTACGCTGTATATAGTCTTGTGTTTAATTCTGTCCCGGATTTCTTTAAATTTCTCATCCAATTCAAAACCTTTGCGGTATTTGACCGTTGCTCTTTTTTGTTTGTTCTTAATTCGTCCTTTAAACGAAACTCCGCAATCTTCTTCAATCTCGGTTTGCAGCTGCTTTGCAAAGTCCTCATAAGCTTCATTTGCTACAACAGTCAGACGGTTAATATTTCTATCCTGAATTCTGACACCTTCCTGATTGACGGAAAGTCTTAATCCTCTGCCTATTTCCTGCCTTTTTTTAAGTTCGGACTTCGTTTCATTCAGAGTGCAAATCTGAAAAACATTCGGATTGTCCCATCCTTCTCTTAAAGCGGAATGACTAAATATAACCCTTAGCGGCTCATTAATATCCAGAAGCTGCTCTTTGTTTTTCATAATAAGTTTAAAGGTATCGCTATCAGCCTGAGTATTCCCCATTGTATCTTTCCATCTGCCTTTCTTATCAGCCGAGAAATATCCGTTATGGACTTCTTCCGCATCAAAGGGAATTACGCCTTTAAATACCGGTTTGCCTGAGATTTCCCTGTAAATTTCTTCAAACCATTTTGCAAATTTGCCTTTAACGGGCTTCCCGTCATTGTCATAATCGCGGTAATTGGCAACTCTGTCGATAAAAATTAAGGAGAGTACTTTTATGCCCCTGTCCTTTAATCTTTTTCCCTTGAATAAATGTTCCTCTACGGTCTTTCGTAATTGAGTTTTCATAACCTCATCGCTAAGACCGCCGAGAGTATCGCCTGTGAATACTGTTTCTCCGTTTGAAAGGTCAATAAAACCTTCCTCAACATCAATGCCGTTTACAATATACCCGTCTTTATATATTTCCCTTTTACAGGAAAGCTCGTATAAATCGTCGCCGACTTTTGCAGTAACGGCTTTTCTTTTCACGCCGTCCTTTGTATTCACATCAATGCTTATTTTTGCGGAAGTTTTTGTTTTGGTCGCGCTCGTTTTTTTTAGAGAAACATAAGCCTCATTAAAATCATTTTCAGTAACAACCGAGTCAACCTCTATCTGTTTAACCAACCCGAGGTCATAAGCTTTTACCGGATCAAGACTGTAAATCATGTTATAGCGGTTTATGTGTGTAGCTGAATAACGCAATGTGCAAAGCGGATTCAGATTTTCAATGGCTTTTTTTCTTATATCCGTTTCCATATTCTGCGGTTCGTCCACTATTACAAACGGGTTTGTCGCCTGTATGAATTCAATCGGGCGCTTACCCGTCAATTTATCATTAGGTTTGTTGATTATATTTTCATCTTTCGCAAAGGAATCAATATTGATAACGAGAATCTGAATTGTATTGCTGATTGCAAAATTCCTTAAATTCGAAACCCGTTTTGAATCATACACCACGAAGTTTACGGGAACTTTGTCATATAAGCTTTGAAAATGCTCAAAGGTAATTTCAAGATTTTTTAGTACGCCCTCACGAATGGCTATTGAAGGGACAACAACAACAAACTTTTTGAAGCCGTATTTCCTGTTTAGTTCATAAATCGTTCTGAGATAAACATAGGTTTTGCCTGTCCCTGTTTCCATTTCAACGGAAAAATGCATTCCGTCAAGTTTATTTGATACCGGAATTTCGTTTTTCTCCTGCATCGCCCGAACATTTTTTAGTATTTGCTCATCTGCGATTGTAAGCCGGTTACCTATACCGCCGTCCGGCGATAAAAACCCTTCGCTTTCAATGGTAAAACTGAAATCGCCCGTATTTAATGGCTGTCCTTCAAATATGCCGACAGTAGAATTTATCGCATCAATCTGAAACTGCTGGTTGGGGTCAAAATGGAGTTTCAATTTAACTTCTCAATATTCTTGGAAAAATCAAACATTAAGTGATAAAGTTTTATTTCTTTTTTCTTAATATCATTATGAATCGAATAATATTGATATCTAAAATCTTTAATAAAACCAACAGATGTTAGTTGCTTTTTAGTATTTGCATCTGCGAAATTATTGCTTAATAATCTGTTAATGTTTTTGATGTTGTTAGCGATATTCATTTGTTCAACTACAAAGCCAATCATGCCGTTTAAATATTTATTTGTTGAATACTGGCCACTAACAAAGCGCATAATACCATTCTTGATGTATTCAGCGTTAAGCCCGCTTGTTCCATTAAGGTTTTGATTATCCGTTATAGTTTAGTTATAAAAAGTTGATCTTTTCAACTTTTTTTGCATTTTTACTTTATACGTAGAAACGCCACGACAATTCAAGCTCTCTGCCACCTCCTTTCCAGCTTGATTGATATTGATATATAGTATCATTTTTTT